>NZ_PYCI01000214.1:0-7239 GCF_003015105.1 Chroococcidiopsis sp. CCALA 051
GTACTGCTCCAATTACTTATGCTCAGTTCAGTTCAGCTTGACTTCTATTTTATTCTCACCGTAGTGACAGAAGAAAGATAACCCGTTGTCTACGCTGCCTAACTCAATCCTTCCTGCTTGGGCGGTTACAACGCCACCTTCTAGACTGATATCTCCCCCTACCATTGCCAGCGTTTGTTGTGGCTGAACTTGTAACCCTACATCAGAGTTATTGCCTCTCACAATTGGTTGGTAGTCCGCAGCAATGACATCGTGACCCTTGCCCAGTATGCGAATCGCCCCCGAGTTGCCACCAAATTGCAAACCTATTGGTACGTTGACCGTCAGCAGTGGTGTAGTAGAGCTTGCAGTGGCGCTAAATTCACTGCCATCGGCAAATTTAAGACTATTCGCTGTACTGGCAAGAAATGAACCACCAATGTTTAAACGAGCGTTGCCACCAAAAATGATTCCATTTGGATTGAGCAAAAACAAGTTAGCCGCTCCGTTGGCGGCGATCGCACCATCAATTTTTGAGATAAATTTTCCCGTGACTCGACTAATGATGTTCTCAATCGCAGCAGAATTGTTGAAATAGGCAGTAGTACCAGTTGGGATGGAAAAGGAATCGAAGCTGTGAAATAGATTAGTTCCTTTGGTAGTGCCAGCTTCGATCGAAATGGTATCACCCCGCTCCCTAACTGAAGAATTAGTAGGTAGCGTAGAATCTGGAACGATCTGCGCCTTGGCAGGTGGAGTAGATAGTAAATAAGACAGCATTCCTACAGGGATTGAAATTGCCAAGAATCTCGCGCAGATCTTCGCGATTGTACCAGGGCGATCGCTCGAATAGAATTCAAGTAATGACGGTTGCTGCCGAGCAACATGGCTCAAAAGCTTGATTCGGGCTAAATTGCCTAACTTATTACCAGTTAGGTTCATACAACTACAAATCCTTAATTTTTTCAATTTAGGTAGCCGCGAGTTTGCGTGTTTTAGTTGGGGCGATTTGCTACTATTTCCAAGCTCAATGGGGGAGTCAAAGTTACGCCACGCCCGACAGGGCGAACTGGACGGTCATCAACTAGGGATAAGTGCAACTGCGAGAGAATCGTCGCTAGCACCAATTTGATCTCCATTTGGGCAAATGCCATCCCGATGCATCGACGATTGCCGCCACCAAAGGGATAATACTCGTATGGTGAAAACTGACGAGCCAGAAAGCGTTCTGGCTGGAACTGCTTGGGCAGTGGGTAAAGATCTTCTCGTTGATGAGTCAAGTAATACCATTTTATTTTAAGTATGCTACAGATAGTAGAAAGTAACAGCTCAAGGTAAAGTGTCATGAAGGCGCGTTGTTAAAATTGATATCACCGAATCCGTTGAAGAGCTGAAGACGTTATTAGCAGCACAAAAAACAGCTTTTGGGAAGGAAAGAGTACAGGCGTTATATCTGCTGAAGACAAAGCAAGTTGAGACAGTACAACATCTGGCAATAATTCTAGGACGTAATCGAGTTACAGTTCAACGCTGGTTACGCTCATACCGTAATGGCGGACTGTCTCAATTGCTGTCTCAATACAAAAGTCAGGGAAGACCAATGTTGATTTCACGCCTATGCAATAGTATCGTTAAAAGAAGAATTGAAAGACCCAGAAGGATTTCCTGGTTATAAAGAAGTGCAGTTATGGTTCAAAGCTGTACTAGGAGTTGAAGCAAATTATCACGTCGTTCATCGTTTAGTTCGTTACAAGCTAAACGCGAAACTGAAATCCAATGCGACCACGCAGTAGCGAGCAGAACCCAGAAGAACTCAAAGACTTTAAAAAAAACTCCCAAACCATTTACAGTCAATAGTTGCATCTTTACGGAGTCAAGGAATAGAAGAGAAGCAACTACGCTATTGGTGTGATAATGGTATCTCGCTTTGGGCTAAAAACTATTGAGCGTCGGCTGTTAACAGGTTTCGGCGTTAAACCAATCGGAATCGGACAATGGAAACGAGAGAATTACTATGTCTACGGTGTAGTTGAGCCGACAACAGGTTGTCGCTTTTTTTACGAGTTTTCTCACTTGGATACCACTTGCTTTCAAGCTTTTTTAGACTTATTTTCTCAAACTTATGCTCAAGATTTCCACATTCTACAACTTGACAACGGTTCTTTTCACAAAGCGATTGATTTAATCGTACCAGACAATATTATCTTATTATTCCAACCCTCACACTGTCCAGAACTTAATCCAATTGAAAGACTATGGCAGTACATCAAGAGTTTTTTAGGCTGGCAGTTGTTCGATAATCTGGATGAATTGAGAGATAAAGTTCGGCATATCCTGAATTCTTTCACGCCAGAAATCATTGTGAGCTTAACGGGCTGGCATTATATTCTCCATGCTTTATCTGTAGCAGGCATTTCATAAAATGGTATTAGCACCTATCGCCAGTTGCAAGAAATCCGCCTCTACTACAAATTTAGGAGCGTGGATGTCGATCGCTACACCATAAACGGCAATTACCAGCAGGTGATGTTATCAGCAAGGGAATTTTCCCATTCCCAATTACCCCAAGCAGCGCGTACCTGGGTCAACCAGCGTTTGACGTATACTCACGGCTACGGTTTGGTGATGAGTCCCGTGAATAGCGTGACTAGCGATGGTTTACCCGAACTGTATATCAAAGATATCCCGCCTGTTTCCCAGGTGAATCTTCAGGTGAGCCAGCCTGCAATTTACTACGGTGAAGAAACCGATTCATATATATTTACTGGCACTTCAACTCCAGAGTTTGACTATCCCCTAGGTGATGGCAATGCATTTACCAAGTATCAAGGTAAAGGCGGCGTGCCAATCCCTTCCATCTGGCACAGGCTTGCCTATGCTTACGACTTGGGCAGCATTCAAATTTTGATTTCTAATTACTTTACCAATTCCTCGCGCATCCATTACTATCGTCAAATTCAAGCGCGGGTCAGTCATGTTGCGCCATTTCTGCGGCTGGATAGCGATCCTTATTTAGCAATTATTAACGGTAGGTTACAGTGGATTGTCGATGCTTATACGGTGAGCGATCGCTATCCCTATTCCGAACCAGTGACACACACCCAAAACGCCACCGAATTTCTCCAGGAAGGCAATACCAAGCACTTTTTAGACAGCAATATCAACTATATCCGCAACTCTGTCAAGGTGTTGGTAGATGCTTACGATGGTACAATGCGATTTTTTGCGATCGACGAAACCGATCCCCTACTTGTCACTTATCGCAAAATTTTTCCACACCTATTTGAACCTCCAGCCAATATCTCACCAGAAGTTAAAGTCCACTTTCGCTATCCGCAAGACTTATTCAAAATCCAGGCACAAATTTATCTTGCTTACCACATGAGCGATCCAGAAGTGTTTTACAACCGCGAAGATCTGTGGCGCTTCCCCATCCAAGTGTATGAAGGCAACGAGCAGATGATGCAGCCTTACTATGTCATCATGCGTCTGCCAGAGGAAGCAAATGCTGGATTTATTCTGATCTTGCCGTTTACCCCTGTCAATAAAGACAACATGGTTGCATGGATGACGGCGCGATCGAACGGTCAAGACTACGGTAAGTTACTGTTGTACGAGTTTCCCAAGCAAAAACTGGTTTTTGGTCCTCGGCAAATTGAAGCGCGGATCGACCAAGATCCGCAAATTTCCCAACAGTTTACCTTGTGGAGTCAGGCAGGTTCCAGAGTCATTCGCGGCGATCTATTAGTGATACCGATCGAACAGTCATTGCTCTATGTAGAACCAGTCTATCTGCGGGCAGAACGAGGCGAGTTACCGCAGCTAGAGCGGGTAATTGTAGCGCACGGCAAAGAAGTGGTAATGGCAGAAACTTTAGCACAATCTTTAGCTGCAATCTTTGGCGGCGTTCAGCCAGAGAAGGAAGTGCCTAGTGCTGCTGGGGAGACTGCCAGCTTAGCAAAATCTGCACTGGAAACCTACCAAAAGGCACAGCGATCGCTGCGTCAGGGGAATTGGGCTGAGTACGGTCGCTATCAGCAGGAGTTAGAGAAGATTTTGCAGCAATTGGATCGGAGCAACTAGCGTTGATTTTTCTATGACATAGAGGCGATCGCGTGTTGCCCTTCAAAGAAGCAATCGCCCAATCAAACTAACTTTGCAGTTACGTCATGACTTGATTTACAATCAGCACGGGAATGGTAGCAGATCGACATGCTATTAATAATCCATTCTGGGGTTCCTAATCAAAGCGCCTCAATTGGGCCAGTCACTTCGCCGCGAACTGGTACTCCTTCCAAGTCAGCAGGCAAGCAGTCTAGCACTCCAGAGTCAATTACCCCAATGATAATTGTTTCTCTTCCTGGTTCAACCATTTGACGAGATACCATTGTTACCCCTGGAATCGCTAGCAAATTTGCTTCGTGACGACGAAGAACGCTCTCCAGCCCATCGTCTATCAGGGACACAGTTGGCGAATAATCTTGCGGACTCATCTCAATTCCAAGTTCCGCCAAGTCAGGTACTTGGAATTGTTGCTGTTCAGAGTTAGTCATAAATATGCTCCATATCACTTTCATCTCAATCCTAAGACAAAGATTAGTTGGCAACAACAACTATCCCACCGACTGAGCGAGCCGCGATCGCTCATTTTGAAGACAAAAACTGTCGGAGTAATTTTCTTCAGGCAACTGTTTGTGTGGCGCTCGGGGCGATTTGCAAAGCAGGCGAGGCTTGTTTAAGCAATTCATTCGCTTCGCGATCGCCCTTGGAAGTACTCCTTACTAAACTGAATAATTAGGATGGAGTTGTACTACACCCATCCGATACTCCTGCTCAGGTATACAGGCGGATATCTAGAGCAGGCAGTACCCTCTGGATCTTGTTAGCAAAAGTGTAGCCACCGCCACCAGCAAACAGTAAGCCCACAGGTGCTAAACCACTAGCCCACCGCCAAATTAGCGAACCAGAGTCACCACCAGCACTAAAAGCAGAAGAAGAAGTGCTGACAATTCCAAGCTGATCGCAGAAGAGCGCAACGCGCCCACCTCCATAGTTCACACGGATTGTAGCAGAGATGTCCACAATGCGACCTTGGGTGAGATTCGTAGTTCGTCCCGTCTTCCCAACAATCATGTTAACCGCAGGTGCCACCGGAGTACTACCGACACGGAAATATCTATCACTCCCGCCGCTCTCGTACATTAACTCGCGGCGCACGCGATCCGGCCATGCCCAACCTGTCGCAGCATCAACATAGTTACACCGACCATCAAAGTAGATCGGCACCCAACGCTCAAGAATGGCAATCTGGTCGGTAGGACATTTGCCGCCGTCATAAGGTCCTGGCTGGCAGATACAGTCACCAGCTTTGGCATTGTTCGAGTTAGCTAACACATGGTTGTTGCTGAGGGTCATGAGACGGCTAGAGCGTGGAGGGCTAGTGCCAATACACAGGCAACCGATCGTCCCTGCTGTGACCGCGAAATGAGCTACTGAAACACCTCCTGGAGCCGGTCGAATGCGAGCACGTTTATTAAGTGCATCGATGTAACCGGTGGGGATTTGAGTAATGGGTACCTCTGAGAGTGCCCGTGTTCCAGTCATAGAAGAAACTTCGCTCAGAACTCGATCCATACTCACCTGGTCCAGGGTATATATATTGAGCGATAACTTGTCAGGAGATGGATTAGCACTGAGACCGGCAATCATCGCATCTGGACTGGGCGAGCCAATCCCGACTCCGACGATGTTAGATGTTCCTACTTCCTGCGCTGAGGTCATCAAGTTTTCTGCAATTTCATCTTTTAAGGCAAGTAGATCGGCATCGACCTCAGCGAGGGCTTCTATAAGATCTTGTTCTGCTTGTGCTTGTACGCTCTCTCCAGATGTTGGCGGCTCGAATCTTTCAGAACCAGTATCATTGCCAGTTTGAGATTCTTCAGGATTTGAGTTGCCAGGATTTGTGAATTCTTCAGGTTGATTCGACATATTATTTACCTACGTTTGTAAAGTTTTTATTAGGCTTTACCTTTCTAAATCAGATTCACTAAAGCCTAGAAGCTTTTATAAGCTTCCAATTAAATATTGGCAAAAATCGATTCCAGCGAAAATACGACGATCCGCGTATAGGATTATGACGAGATTGCAACAAACTACCCTTTGAAAAGCCCCAACTTTTCCAAGGCAACCATCACAGCAGCCGTTCGGGTTTGTACACCTAGTTTCTTGTAAAGATGCTCTAGATGTTTTCGCACCGTTCCTTCACAGCAATCCAGGACTCTAGCAATTCCGGCATTGCTTTTATCCTTAGCAATCCAGAAGAGTACCTCTGCCTCGCGTTCAGTGAGTCCTAGTAATTGCAAAGTTGCGACAGAAAAGGATGGCGATTCTTGTTCCTCCAGTAGCAACAAATATTGCTCCCCTTTCGGATCGGGAATGAGACGGATAAGCAACTGTCGTCCAGCTTGCTCAAAATGTAAGGGTAAGCAGGAGGATGGAACATCACCGGCGTGCACGAATTGCAAAATCTGATG
The DNA here is from genome assembly GCF_003015105.1 of Chroococcidiopsis sp. CCALA 051. Taxonomy (NCBI): domain Bacteria; kingdom Bacillati; phylum Cyanobacteriota; class Cyanophyceae; order Chroococcidiopsidales; family Chroococcidiopsidaceae; genus Chroococcidiopsis; species Chroococcidiopsis sp. CCALA 051. Next base: position 6,513 of record NZ_PYCI01000214.1, read on the forward strand.
CTTAAACCAATGTTGTAAAGTCTCTGGCAATGAGTGCAGGACATAGGATAAAAAATACTGGCTCAGTAGTTGTTCTACTCTTTGAGTTATGAGCAGCACTTGCCCATCGATCGCCAAACCGCTCGCTCCCCCCCGATCCAAAGCTTGCTTCAATTGTGCTAGTATTTGCTGGACTTGCCTGCATTCAGAGTTATTTTCCTCTGCTTGCATCAGGTAGGAATATAGGAGACCGAGGATACAGCGATCGCAATCTTTAGGATTCAGCCGATCGCAAATCATCAAAGCTTTTTGCATTGATACCATAGATTTCTCAACTATTTATATTTAAAAATTACAAAACCTGGGTCTGGAACCGTAATCGACACTTCTTTTCCGTCCTGCGCCTCAACTGTCACTAACTGACCGATCTGCACCGCATCCGTCGAGTAAATGTACTTCAAAATATCTCCTGTTTTGTGCAGGTCACGATCGATCGTCACCCAAACCGTTCTGGGCTGGTCGTCATCCGTGTTAATCGCTAATAGCATCTCCTGTAACTCATTAAATGTCACTTATCTACTAGAGAGCGATCGCCTTACTAGCAGAATAATATGCTTATAAAAATATTTTTTTGCAGTAAATTTTTTCTTCAATCGTTCAATGCTTTCGAAATTTATCCGATTCAACAATAGTAAAAAATCTTGTTTATTTGTGAGTAGCCGTAAACTACAAGAATACAGTATATGCT
>NZ_PYCI01000059.1:0-37399 GCF_003015105.1 Chroococcidiopsis sp. CCALA 051
TGTAATACACCGTCAAGTTTAGAATTCCAATGTTAAGCAATATTTCGCCAACAGTATCCGTATCTCGGCGGCCACCCGACTGGGGCTAGGGTTGGCGATCGTGCGTCAGTTGGTAGAATCGCATGGTGGGATGGTGCAAGCAGATAGCCCAGGCGAAGGTCAAGGTGCAACCTTCACGGTGAAATTACCTCTGACTCAGCAAGCAGCTGCGCTCCAAAATAGTCATGAGACGGCAAATTCCTTAGATTTAAATGGCATCAAAATCTTAGTGACAGATGATGATACAGATACGCGAGAATTCGTTGCCTTTCTCCTCGAACAACAGGGAGCAACTGTAACATCTGCAAAATCGGCAGTTGAAGCTCTAACGGCTTTGAACCAATCTCAATTTCACGTCCTGATTAGTGACATTGGTATGCCAGAAGTAGATGGATATATGTTGCTACGCCAAGTCAGAAAATCACTCTCGGCTGGGCAAAGACAAATTCCCGCGATCGCTCTGACTGCCTATGCTGGAGAAATCGATTATCAACAGGCAGTCGTCGCCGGATTTCAACTGCATCTGACTAAGCCAATCGAGCCAAATGATTTACTTCAGGCGATCGTTCAAGTTGTAGGTCGTGCTGAAGGGAAATGCGTGACTTAAACTTACCGACTTACTAAAAGGCATCACAGTTTGTCAAGCACTGCGCCTATCGAGCGGGTGGCGGACTATACCAGCTTCCTCTGCCCTGCCCCTGACGCTTAAGCAAACCGCGCTTGACCAGCTCGGATAAGCGCATCTTGACCGTCGGTCGCGGTGCGCCTATAAGTTTCTGGGCTTCACCCGTGGTGATGCGGCCGTTTCGCCGCGCTGCTGACAGAATTGTCATCGCGTCGGGGTGCAGCCCTTCTGCTTGCGGCTCGCGCGCGATCTTCGTTGCCAGCCGCTCTTTTTGACTCTTGAGCGATCGCAAGAAAAACCTCAGCCACGGCTCGAAATCGGGTGACTCGAGATCGAGCGTTCCTTGCGTCCGCCGCAGCGCCAAATAATAGCCTTCCTTCGCCTCGATGACGCTTTCCAGCGAGCTATAAGGCACGTAGGAGTAGCCCGCCTTCAGCAGTAAAAGCGTGGTCAGCACTCGCGATCGCCGCCCGTTCCCATCCTGGAATGGATGGATTGCCAAGAAGACGACGACGAACAGCCCGATGACGATGAGCGGATGCCACGCCCCATCTGCCAGCGCCTCGCGAGTCCAAGCAACTAGCTCTTGCATCTTGAAGGGCGTATCGAAGGGCGATGCCGTGGCAAAGATGACACCGACGCTCTTTCCGTCTGCATCGAAAGCTTCGACATTGTTCGGCAGTTTCTTGTATTCGCCGCGATGCCGTTCGTCCTTGGTCGAATGACGCAACAGCATCGCGTGCAGTTGCTTGATGTAGTTCTCCGTCAGCGGGATGGCTGTGTAGGAATCGAATACCGCATCCATCACCTCGGCATAACCCGCCACCTCCTGTTCGTCGCGCGAGACGAAATCCTGGCGTTCCAAGCGACCGAGCAGCTCTTCTACTTCCCTATCGCTCAGCTTTGCCCCCTCGATGCGGGTCGAAGAGCCGATAATGCGCGATCGTGGCAACGCGCTTCAACACGGCTAGCCGCTCTGGAGCCAGCGTCGTCAAAGTCCGCCAAGTTCCCTTGAATTCGTCGATTTCGGCAATCAGTCGGAGGATTTCCGGTGCGATCGAAAGCGCCCCAATCTTCATGCCATATCCATTTCTCTATCCATTTACATCCACATATATCCATTTATATCCATTTTTGGCAAATTCTGCTATCCGGCAAGGGCAAACTTGAGCCTTCAAATTCTTCACAGTAGCAGCAATAGCCTTTTATGCACTCGCAAACTTCTACTTGTTGAGCTAGGGTAGTTCTTCCTAGATTTCCTACTGCCTGCCGCCGATCCGCATTGTCGATCGCTGGTACTGACTGAGGTAATTCGTACTTATTCGCCATAAATCTCTTGCAACACCTGTGCCAATCCAGAATCTAACTCTTGCAACGCTTCATCTAAACTGCCATAGCTGTCTTTACCTTGCCACAGCGTCCCACCACTATCTAAAGCGCGAATAAACGAACTTAGGGGACTGTCTAGATCGTAGCCAATTTCAATCCAGCCTTCATGCTCGTTCACCCAGCGAGCAATATTTGGGTAAGTATCCTCAATTGAGTTTGCCATTACCTGTTAAGTTTATCCTTCATGAGGCTTTTGCACTTACAGATATTATTTCCTACACGATTGAAGTCGTCATCCGCCAGCGCGATGGTCGCGAAGCGAACCGCCTTCGGCATCGCATACGACTTTCACCACAGCTGGAACCTGCTCCTCTTCTGGCGTAACTAAAACGATGAGGGTCAAGCGCGATCGCGCGTTAGATGTCTAATTCCTGCTCGAACGGCATTTTGGCACTGCAAGTATTACCGCGTCCGCTCTAGAAATCAGCAGCAAAGCGAGTGCTGCACCTCAATCCAACACAACGGCAAACGCCTAGCGGCGGACTTGTTGGGAGTAAGGCTGGTGAAATCATGACACATGACAATTGAATATCCTTTTTGGCTCGACTACAAAACCTGGTCTACGCCTCGCTGGAAGTGCTCGATTGCTCGGCGCGGTCTATCGATGCCGATGAAGGTGGCCGTAAAATACGGGGTAGTGAAACCATCGAGCCTGCTTCTGGACTTTGGATGCGGTAGAGGAAAAGATTTAGAGCACCTCCAGAAACTAGACATTTCTTGCGTCGGTTTCGATCCCTACTGGAAATACGATCTAGCTCTATTGCAGCCAACTGACTGTATCAGTTGCATTTACGCTATCAACACGATCGAGTCCGCAACAGAAATAACCGAAGTCCTTCAGTACTACTGGGAATTGATGAGGCGATCGCTCGTTGTTGCCGTCAGAACTGATGGCAGAGGCGAAGGATTGTCACGATTAGGCACGTATCAAAAGTATTACTCGCAAGCAGAATTTAGCAGCTTCATTGCTCAAAGCCTGGGAGTAGTAAGAGTTGAATTTCCCAAATCAGGGATTGCATTTATTCACAAAAAATAACTAGGACGCTTACCTACCTTGATTCCCAAGTTTGAAATAAATAACACAATGCATAAGTTCGAGAACAATCTACTAGAAGTCAGGAATCTCTTCTTACAAAAATCCGAATGGACACCTAAATTTTATCACCACCAAACAAACAAGTTTTTATTCACAAGAACTGATGGGTTAGAACTCTATTTAAGTGTGGAGAATCAGCGATTGATTGCTCAGATACATGACTTAAATACTCGCATCGGTATCAGTTTAAGTAAATCTCCCACAGTCATTTTTACTGAGATTGGGAGGCGATTGATAGTTCCAGCAGAAATTGAATGGCAGCAATTACTTGAAAAACGTGCTGCCAAAGAGCAAGTAGAAAAGAAACGTCAAGAAGCTCTGAGGAAATTACTAGTGGCTTGCAAAGCAGACTATTACCTGAACAAAGATTTAAAGAACTGTTATACGTTTAGCCAAATTACTCAAAAAGGCAGCATTCAATGTCAAGTTGACAGCGCAGAATCTGTATCTATGAAGTTACAGTTCATCCATTCAAATACTGCCTTGCAGATCGTTCAACTGATGGCAGAAGAACGATCTGCACAATGAAACAGTTCTACTCCTCAACGACCTGCTGTCCCTATTGCGGCAGCCCAATAACTCTTGCTAATGCAGAAAAAATTTACGGTAGAAAGGGTTTTGGTAGAGTTTGGATGTGTACCAGGTATCCTGACTGCGATGCCTATGTGGGCGCACATCAAAATGGGTCTCCCAAAGGCAGTTTAGCCAATAGACAATTGCGAGAATGGCGGCAGGCTGCTCATGCTGCCTTCGACCCGCTGTGGCAGTCCGGCAAGATCACTCGCAATGCAGCATACAAATGGTTGTCGCAACAACTAGCAATTCCTAAATCGCAAACTCATATCGCCATGTTCGATATAGATCGCTGTCAGGCGGTTGTGAAGTTAATGCAGAGGTACGAAAAGAACGAGCTTTAACAACAGACGCGCCACAGCCACATTCTTCTCAACCCCTAAAACCTGGATCGTTTCAGGGGTTTTATTTTGTCACCAACTAACTTGCAACTATGACAACCACAAACAAATCTCGCCGACTCAAAACTGACATAGAACTTGCTCAAGAAAAACGCGAAGCAGCAATAGCAAAACTCGAACAGGGCATTCAATCTCTGCTTGACTCCGGTCGTTGGCAGCAATGGCTAACAATGATGAGTCGATTGAAAAGTCTCTCCATGAACCGCTACAGTTGGCAGAATTGCCTGCTCGTTCTCATGCAAAATCCAGATGCAACAGTTGTTGCAGGTTATCGCGACTGGCAAAAAGCTGGCAGGCAGGTTCGCAAGGGAGAAAAGGGCATCGCCATCCGCGCCCCTTTTACAAAGAAAACTGGAGAATTTGATGAGAAAGGGAAGGAAAAGAAAACTACCTATTTTAACCTGGTGACAGTATTTGATATCTCGCAGACCGACGGCGAAGAGCTACCCCAACTGGTTTCTCCCCTTCACGGCGACGATGCGGGACTGTACGCTGCTCTGGTGCGGATCTGCTCGAAACTTCAAGTTCCCGTGCTTGAGGAGTCGATGGACTCCCGCAACGGTTACTGCAAATTCGACCGCATTGGCGATCGCGTTGAAAAGATTGTTATTAGTAATAACTTAGAGCCATTGCACAAAGCTAAAACCCTTACTCACGAATTATTCCACGCTCTAGCTCACAAAGGAGAAGACTACGCCCAGCACAGAGAATTGATGGAAATAGAAGCAGAAAGTGGAGCGTTTATTGTGTTGAACTACTTTGGTTTAGACAGTAGCGATTTCTCTATTGGCTACGTCATGGGTTGGGGTAATGGCGTTGAGGCGATTGCGCGACTGAAAGAATCTGCCACTTGCATCCAGACCATCAGCGATCGGATTATTAACACGATCGAGGAGCAAAGATCGCTAGTAATCTAATAGGTTTTCTCAGCTCTTGCCACACAGTTCGAGCTAAGTTGAGCCTTGATTCTCTAGTTTTCAATTCAAAAGCAAGATGCAAGAGCAGAATTTCCCAACTTAATCCTTTAGAAAAACTCATAATAATGAACATTTCGATCCAGCCTCACATTGAAATTTGGTTTGATGGCATAGACTACGGCTATCGTATAGACCTACAAGACGAATCTATGTGCGAAATTCTAGAGATAAGTTCAGTCATGGAGGGTAGTTCCACAACATATGACAATGCAGTTTCTACAGCACTCTCAGTCATTAGAAGTTACGCAATCAAATTGAAAGCAAGAGCAGACAAACTCAGTCGGGAAAATTATTAGCTTATGAAAATTCACAGATGATGATGCTGCCAAATTGCATATATGTAAACCGCCTAATGGTTCAAGAGCGGGAGATCGCGTTGCTCCTGTTGAGAGCTAGTGTGAGTTAAGTTAACTGTAGACGACTGCCCCTTGGATTATACCTCCTTCAGAAAGTGCTTCGCACCAACGGTAGCAAGTAATACCCATTAAAGGAGGCAATATGAACCAAAATGACTTTCAAACATTAACCCAATTACTTAAAAAAAGAATTGCAATTCAAAAAGAAATTGCTCGATCGCCACAACGACAAATTAGTACTTTGGAGCACTTAAAAGCTATTCGAGAATTCTCCCGCTCTATCGATCTACTTTGAATCTAAATCAAGTTCAATTCTTCTAGAATCAACTAGAAGAATTAATTTTTTTACTACTGATAATTGTACCTTTGTCCTAAAAAACGGCTTTGCCGAACCAGAGGAAGAGCTAGAGGGGAATCGCCACATAACCAGCTCTTACCCACACATATTCCTGGCAGGTCGCTACACCAGCTGCCAGCTCAATCTAGGAGAATCCAATGTTACAGAACTTTCTCACTATCGCAATCGAACTTACGATCGTTGCCTTTGCTATTGTTATGGCAATGGACTTCGCCGCTGGAGCGGTGGAGTTATTCGAGTCAATTTTCCGGCAATCAACTGCTCCCAGCATACAACAACAGCTCGTGCAGTCTTCTTCCCAGAAGATCGCGATCGCACCAAGAGCATCCCTACAGCCAAACGCAGATCCGATAGAAGATCCGTGGCTGGCAGATTCCGCAGTCAGAGCCACAACCGTCACGATTGCCATCATACCTCCTCCCCAGATGTTGCTACTGCCAGGAGCGCGTCAGCCGATGCTAGATCTGCTTGACCTGACAACGCTCAAGCTCTATAAGCTACATAATTACAGCGTCGTTAAAGTCGCAGACATACCGATTGATATTCCTGCCCAAATCAAACGCTACAAACTGCACAAGCGCGATGTGGTGCGGTTGATGGATCTAGAAAAACTGCTTGCTACCTAATACTAAATCCCCTAGTAGCAATACGGCATTAGTTCTTCATCTGATGCCATGTTTCCTTAGCGCGATCGCAGTCTCATGCTCAACCCACCTTCTGTCTCTGGTTGACGAAGTTGACGAAAATAAATTAGCTTAAATTTAGAGTCAAAAAAATCTCATGTTTACCAAAAAACATAAAACTGGCAGGGCAAAAAGAAGATCTGCTCTGGCTGCCGATCGAGCAGGACAGGAAACTCCACAAGATCCGGAACAGCAGGAAACTTCTCTCCAAAAGCACGTTTCTCAGCTCCGCTCCCTCAGCAGTCAACCAAAAAAGGCGGCTTTGGTAGATCTTGTCCTCGATACTGTTTTGCAAGCTATCGAGCAATACCCCGTCGAGCGACTGCCTGAAAATCCCACCTCTGGCACCCAGATGTTAGTCAAACTTATGCAAGAGACAGAAGCCAGTCGAGCGCTCCTCGGTACGGTAGACCCTTTAGAAATGGCTAGGTTGCGCGGCATTGCTGCTAGAGAGCGGTTGCTTAATGCAGAAGGAGGTTCGTTGAGCATATCCCAAGTTGAACAATTGCTTGGCATCAGTCGTCAAGCTATCCATAAGCGTTGTAGTAAAAGCAAGCTGATTGCCCTAACTACAAGCAAGCGCGGCTACCTTTTCCCCAGGTGGCAATTTGCTGAAAATGGTATTCTTTCTGGGCTAGAGTCGGTGCTTGCCGCACTTGACGAGTCAGACCCTTGGATGCAAGCTGCATTTATACTCAATCCCAACATCTGGCTGGATGGAGCAAGTCCCCTGGAGATGTTACGACAGGGAAAAATAGAGGATGTTTTGGTAGCGGCACGCGCCTCTGGAGAGCAAGGAGCGGCTTAAACTTTGAAGAAATTGGGCAAATCATTATCTACCAGCAATTCACTCTGCTCGACTAATTCTGGTTTTGTACCTAAGAAACCATAAGCTGTCCGGCTAGGACGGATTTGAGATCGATAATCTATTTGCTTTACACTCTTTAGTCAAGCGGATCGAGTGGCTCAAAGGTGAGGCGCTGCGCTTCTAGCACTTCTACCCGTTTTTCAAGCATCGTAATTTGCTGTGTCAGTTTCGAGATGTTTGCCGTATTGAGTTGAGCGATATAAATTGCGGTTGCCGCTCGCTTCGCCAGCACCTCAAACGTCCATAGTTCATCAAGAGAGTAATGTCGTCCATCCTGCCGAGTCCCCAGTGCCAGTACGCCGATTAAATCCAATCGTTCCCCTCGTTGCAGCATAAGCGGAACCAGCAGCGGAAAAAAGTCATTCTCCTGTTGTTTAATTGCGATCCCTTTGTGCATCTTGTCAAACAGCTGCTCGTGCCATTGAAAAGACTCTGCTACAGTCGGTGATAAATTACGAATCTCAGCCAGTTGTAGCTGACCCTTCGCATCCTGCAAAAAAACTGCTCCATATTGAATGTGTAAAACTTCTAGAGTGCGATCGACTAGTTTGTGCAATAATTCTGACACACCGATCGTCGCGCGTGCTTCAGGTAAAAATTCAACGAATTCTCGACTGAGATCGAGTTTATTTGGGTAAAAGTGATGGTTGACGAACTTTTCTAACTTTTCCCGTACTGAGCCAAAGATTAAGCCAACTCCTAAAACCGCAAATCCTGCGGCAATGGGTGCTGCACTCTGCCCTGTCGTTCGCGCAAAAACAATTTCCAATAACTTTGCCGTAGTTGTCCAAACAGCTGCCAACAAGGTGGTCAGTAAACCATAGACGAGGGTACGGTTGATAATAAAGTCAATTTCCCACAGTCCATAACGAAAGATGGATACGGCGATCGCCACTGGTGCAAGTAGTTGAGAGAGGATAAAAAACGGTTGGTGAGCCAATTGCAAGAACCAGTCCGATCCCTTCTGTAAAGATGGAAAAATATACCAGGCAATATGAGTGACAAAATCTCCTAAAATAGCTGCGGTCAAGCCAAACACGACCCATTTTGTTTGCTGCCGCTGCACTGGATTGGAAACATAAACGTAACGGTAGATTTGAGCGCAGACTCCCGTGCCAAACCAGAATGTTAGTACCAAAAAAGGCAGTGCATGAGGCAATCGATAGGGATTTAGCGGTGGGTAGAGGGGCCAGATTAATGACCAGAAAATCAGGACGAGAGTGAGAATGCCTGCCCATCGGGGGACGAGCCGACCATCTGGAAAAATATAGAGAAAGATAATAAATAGCGCAAAGCCGATTGCCCGTACAAAGCAAAGCAGCACGTTAATTCCTCCCTGATGCGTGACCAGCGCGTGCATTGGAGGTGGTAGAGCAATCCCGAACAACATCAGAGCGATCGCGGCAAACAGCGCGCTCCAAGTTGCCGAGCGATGCAGCGCAATGATGCCTCCTGTAACCGCAAACACCAGCGCCAAGAGAATTTCTGATACCAGAAAATACCAGATATAGAATTCATCAGAAAGACCGAATTGACTTAAGTACGGGTGATAATAAGTCGCAGCCAGGTGGCGGAGGTGTTCAAAGCGGTAAGTAACGTTGGCAATACCTGCAACGATCGTCAGCAGCAAAATGACCAGCACCATCCGCTGAATGCCAACTGGAACGGGTTTTTGCTCGTGCAGGAAATTTACATTCGCATTCATCGAATATCAAGAGAATTTGAGAACAGGTGAAGTTAAAGTGCTAGTTCCTAACGTGGGAGCAGAAATCAGGGTCTATGTTTCTATTTGCAACGGAGCGAGGCATTACGGACGATTTCCAACTTTGTAATCGTTACGCCAGCCTTCTAATCGAGGATCGTTTGCAACAACCTCCTCGACTCCCGGCATGAGCAAGCAGCAAATTGTAATTTCTCCTTTGCTGTTAAGCTCAAGTATCTGAGTCGCTGTTAGCCTTGGTGTACTGCCTTCTATCCCAAGGTCAAACTGAAGCACTCTTCGCGTTGCGTAATTGTCTTGCCCGATCCCTAGCGCCGGTGTATCGATTATCGTGGCAAGTATCTTTCCGCCAGTGCGCGTTAACTCTGCGATCGCAACTTTTTCTCTATTTTCTTGCGTAGCTGCCATCGTATGCTTCACCTTCTGCCACGCTTGGTAAAATTTTTGGTTTCCTGAGGTTAAATACGTTGCATTGCTGTATTTTGATTTCCACAAAGAAAATGTATTGGAGTCAGGCTTTTCCTTATGCATATTGACTCTTTTCTCTTCTATCTTGCGCCAGCCACTACCATGGTCCCATTTAAAAATTTGAATGATTTCATTCCATTCAAGCATTGGCTCAGAAAACTGCTTAGACGTACTCGGTTTGTAGCGTAGATTCAAATTGACCTGAAACGAGTGACCAAATTGACTGTTATTAATGTCTTGCGTAATTGGTCCAGAATCAATAGAAACAAGCGACCAGCCTGGAATACTGCTTGAACTACTGCTTGAGCTATCGATTAAAATGGCGCATTTTTCCTTAATCTTTTTAAAAATTGTTTTTAATCCAGCCATGAAATTAACTCCTGTATGACTCCTAAAGTAAAATCCTTCACTTCTTGAACATCAGCCTTTCTTTTTTTAAATAATTCTCCCCGTATTCTCTCTCTTTCTTTTGCCATCTTGTCGGCTTGTGAGTCAAATAAGGTTGGGAGCATTGTGTATTCACCTGATTCCACTGTGCCTTTTGGTCCGTAATAGTAGTAGTGACAATATCTCACTTGAGGCGTATCTACATCTACGACACATTGTGGCTTAATTTCCGAATAAATTTGTTCGACAGATAGACTACCTTTTTGTCGCAGATCTAATAGTTTGTCTAGGTAATCCTCAGCTGTGTCTATAATCTCGGTGCTTTGGCGATCGCACGTTTCTTTTTCCTTTTCTTTATCCTGCTCCTGCTGGTTGGATAAATTATTGAGAACAAACAGTTCCATGAGAATATTTAAGTGAAGCGAAGCTATTAATGAAAAGAATGGAACAAACAGCCAGCCCCAATCCTTAGCTAGATCGACTGCCCACTCTTTTACCGACTCTTGATTAGCTAGATCTTCCCAATTTTCCGCTAGTGGCGAGGGTAGAGTTACATTTGGCAACTTTGGAAGGTTTTCTTCTACTTGCTTGCGTAACTCTTCTATCTTTTTCTTGACATTTTCTAGCTGCTTGTTAGCATCTTCACTGTCTCTGTCGTATTTTTTTACTTCTTCCTCAATTTCTCTCCACTTATCTAGAAACTCGTTTAACACATTAGAATCTATCTTCTGCCCAACTGCTACTTCACCTTTATTGATGGATTCTTTGACGATCTCTTCTATGCTTGAGTCAAATAGTCCTGAATCAAAAAGCGAATCTAATACTGGGGCTAGTTCTGAATCGCTGCTTGCCTCTTCAGTAAATTTCTCTATTTCTTCAGCAAACTTAGCTCCCTCTTCAATGAAAACAAGGATTACCTGTGTCAGTGGATTGGATGATGGTTGTGGTTTGGTTTTTGGTTGTTCAGTTGTTGAACAGGATTGCAGACTCTTTGTAATCTGTTTAATGAGAGGAAAACCATTTTTAAAGTCGTCTTGACCAATTGCCCAAACCATTGCGCCTGCCAACCCTTGTTCGCATGCATAATTGCTCTTGGCTTCAAGCGATTTTTCATCGTCGAAAGTCACCCATTCGCTAGTTTTACTGTTATAAGCGTAGGGAGTTAAAGTTTCCTCATCCCACACTTTGACAAACTCACCGCTTGCTATCTTTTCTAGAATTTCGTAGTAAGCAAGAAATCCTGGAGTTTGAGTTGCTTTCCCTGCTGGACCTGCTTGTTTGGTTGGCTTTCCATATCCGTTGTCGGAGGAGGTTAGCGATTCGTTGACGATAAAAGTCCGACCGTAAACGGGCATACCGAGGACGATTTTGTTCTTAGGAATCCCCGCTTCTAGGTAAGCATCTATGCTGTGTTTGATGCTAAACGTTCCATTGGGAACAGAATCTTGAGGCAATGGTGCATTTACTCCCGTAACTGGATCGAATGCACCGTGATAGTCGTAGGTCATGGCATTCACCCAGTCAAGGTATTCTACACTTTGGGCAAGCCATTTAAAAAATTCTGAAGGAGATTTTGCTTCGCCTTTGGGAACTACAGATGCGGCTATGGTTAAAAGCAGTCCTGGCGCACTACTCTCAATTGCTTGGCGGAATTCTCGCAACAGGGCGATGAAATTATCGAAATCGGCATCTATTCCGCCTCGCGTGCGATCGCCAGGATATTCCCAGTCAAGATCGATCCCGTCAAAGCCGCGATCTTGAGCGTAGGCAATGGAAGATTCAATAAATTGTTTCCTCCCATTTGGATCGGCTGCCATTTTGCTAAACAGCTGACAGGTATAGGGTCCAAACGGATGAAGGGTTCCAGCAGAGTCAGGCGTGTCATCGCAACTATTGAAGCTCCAGCCACCAATTGATAAAAGTGTTTTGAGGTTGGGGTTTTTCTCCTTTAATTTTTGGATTGCTGGATACAGTACTTTGCGATCGTTCCATTCAACGGGTTGAAGGGTATAGTCTCCGGTATAACGTTGTTCTCCCGTTCGCGTTTCTGTTGGATCGACACTCCAGGTAACAAAGCCAAAAATGCCAAAAGCAAAGTTGATGTGCGTGAATAGTGAGGGGTCAATCTGTTCTGGTAAGAACTTTCCTCCCGCTTGGCGGTATTGTGCCCAGTTTTCAAAGTAACCAACAAGTTTGTAGTCCATTTCTACTTCCTCTTTTTAATTTTTTACTGTTAGTCATTTCTAGCTTTTGGCTTGTTATTGGGGTCATATATTTCTGCTAATCAATGCTTTAATGTCATCGTCGCTAGGAAAATCCATTAAAACTGTGCCACATCGACCAGTCCGTGCGAGTACCTCTTCACGAAGTCTCGGATTTATGGATATTGCAATATCTCCCGGATTAGCAACAGGTGCACAAACACCACTTGCATAATTGATGTACCAAGTATCTTTTGAGCCTGATTTCGCCCGATCCAGCAACCAAAAGATCTTGTTCAATTTCCACTTAATATCACCCACAGGTACTGGGATAATATCTCCACCAACTGTGGCTGGAAGATTATATTCATCTTGCACATACAAAAACGGTGGATTTGCTTGCTCTGGTATCGGGGCAGTAGCATTGTCTTTGAATTTACCATATATGCCTAGAAGCTTTTCTTCTACATTTGTATCGAAGCGTCGAAACAAAACTATTTTTCCTCGAACAGAGTCAAGTGTAGGAATTTTGTAATCAAGATACCAAAAACTTTTATTACGTTCCACATATGAATTGAATATATCCTCAAAGCTTCCTTTTGGTTCGTCGGGCGTATGCTCTTCTTTTACCGACATAACAATGCATTCACTGGAATTAGCTTTTAAGAAATTGATGCAGTCATTAAGCACATCACCAAACATAAGATTCTGATATTCCGTTCCATGATGGATTGCAAAAGTATCTCCGGTATGTCTGCACCGTATATCAAGGAAACGGATTCCAGCGTTTAATTGATCCTTCAAACCCCTATCCTGGCATTTAGTCCAAGGTAGTGCAACAAGGTTTGATGCCGTCGTCGCGCATGTTTCGTGAGTACCAGGAATCGTCAGTTCAGAAAGTTTTTTACTCGCTAGAATTGCTTTCATCCAATTAATAGTTGGTACATCACCTGGTTTTCCAGGTGCTAACAATGGCGGTCTTGATGTAGGATTACCAGAGTTTTTGTAGAGTGCTTTAATGATACTTTTCCCCTCTTCCAAAACATCATTGGAAAGTTCCCAAATAATCACCCCTTGCGCTCCTACATTCTTTAAAAAATTCAACTTGGCAGTAGCAGTTTCTGGAGTTTCCAAGTAGATATTGTGAGCATATGGGTAGTTTCCCGAAGCAGAGACGAAAGGAGGTCTAGGTGTACTTCCCGACACCTTAATATTGCCATTTGCAGCCGTATGAGCGTTATTGAATTGACTTAGGATGTCTTTATATCTAATTACCTTATACCCTGGAGGAATCTCACCGCTCAGGTCATCTGGCTCTTTTCCATAGGCAAAGTCATACCCATAAATCGGCACGCCTGCGGCAATTTTATTTCTGGGTATATTTTGTCCAGAACCCTGCCAGTTCGTAAAAAATGGATTTGACCAGTACCAGAGCGAATCTTCTACTGAAAGAATAGGATTATCCGCAGAACCTTTGCCAGGCCATTCTCCTTGTTGCTCCCATACATAATCTTCCTGAGTTCGGATTTTTAAGAGTGCTGTCTGCGGTCCTACTGGAGAGGCATTCCAGGAGCCAGTTAAGTCATAGGTCATGATTCCAGCCCAATCTAGATAATCGATCAGTTCTGGGTCATAGTTATTTCCATACCAAGATGTGGCAAACAAAGCTGCTGAAACAGTTTTATCGGGCATGGCTTGCTTTAATTGTTTGGCAAATTCAGTCAAACCACGTCCAGCAGGATGCGGTCCATCATCTTTTTTTCTGCCTCCCCGATCCTTACTAGGATCGCTGTTTTTATCCCACCAACACTCTAAATCTAGGTCTACACCATCTAGACTGTTTGATTCGACAAAATCGACTACCTTTTGTACGGCTCGATTGAGAAGTGGATCTGAAAGATTATTTCCGATCTTTTCCATCAAGTAGAGGAATCCATAATCTGTTGCACCCCCTAGTGCAATTGAGATTTTGGTACCGCAAGCATGTCCAGAGAGGACAACATCTGTAATAATTTCATTGACATCATCGAGGGATGTTGGTTCAAATTCACCAAGATTTGTCTCGCTAAACATCAAAAACGAGACGATGCCATGAGTGATATTTTTATACATCTCATCATTGGCATAGTTAAATTTCTCTTTTTTCCTCCAAGTAGGAATATAGGCAACGATCTTGGCTGGTTCGGTTAAGGGGCTAGACGTTACATCGTAGAGTTCATCATAAAGTCGCCATCCATTTTTCTCAGCGTCTCCTTCCCCTGGTTTGTCAGACCAAAAAGCTGCTTTAAAGACATTTCCTTCATATTTAACCATGTCATCTTTTTTATATCCGTCAGGCTTTTCTACCCATTCAGGAACGTGTGAATAATCGCTTTGAAATCCCATATTTAACTCCTTCTTTTGCGCTTCAATTTAAGTTCAGTTTTGCCAATCAAAGGGGCGAGAAGCGCTCAATACTCGCCCCAAAACCTGCTGGTTCTATGCAGCCACTTAACTCATGCAAGTCTTTCTAGCCAGGAATGCAAATTTGCTGACCTACCTGCAATTTCTCAGCGTCTGCTTCTGTGAAGGGAGTGCCATCTGATTTCTGAAAATCGTGCCAACGGTTACCGTCACCCAATTTTTGCTCGGCAATGAGATAAAGCGTATCTCCTGCCTTAACAACATAACTTTGTGTTCCAGTTGGGCAAGATGTTTGTGGTGGTTGGTTTACAGGAGAGCCTAACGGAACGCAGACTTCCTGACCTACCTGCAATTGCTGAGCTTCCTGTTCCGTAAATGGGCTACCATCTGATTTCATCAGTTCGCGCCAACGGGTATCATCACCCAATTTTTCCTGGGCAATGTTAGAAAGCGTATCTCCTGCCTTGAAAATGTATGAGCTACCAACTTTACAAGACATAAAAACCTCCTTGCTGTGATTTGTCGCTTTTAGTTCAAGTTTTGTCAGACAACAGGGGGACGCGGGGGACGAGGATCGAACCCTGGAATGCAGACTACTTCTCCCACCCTTAAATTCCTGGCTTCATCTTCTGTGAACGGAGTACCATCTGGTTTCCTGAAGTTTCTCCAATAGTTGCCATCCCGAAATAGTTTTTCGGCAATACTATGAAGCGTTTCACCTGCTGATACTGTGTAAGATCCAGCTCCGTTACAAGAACTCATAAATGACCTCCTAAAAGACTTGTGGTTGTGAAAATTTTCAGGTGCAGAGGATTAGCTCACTTCTCGAACAGGGATCGTCACATTCTCAGGTAGAATGTTTACCTGCTGATATGAAGCATCAGTGTCCTGGCTATATCGTACTTCCACTTCTGTCAAAACTTGAATCGCCAAATCGGTTGGTGCTTCAACGATTCGATTTAGCTCCAGCACTCCTGGTGGATCGACA
Source organism: Chroococcidiopsis sp. CCALA 051 (assembly GCF_003015105.1). NCBI lineage: Bacteria > Bacillati > Cyanobacteriota > Cyanophyceae > Chroococcidiopsidales > Chroococcidiopsidaceae > Chroococcidiopsis > Chroococcidiopsis sp. CCALA 051. The sequence continues at coordinate 15,533 of NZ_PYCI01000059.1, forward strand.
CTTATCTCCACTGGCTCCAATTTGACAGAATAACCAGGGGTAGGAAACACGCACTTTCCGGTGACATAAAGTGTTGGTTTACTGCCAGGCATCCGATCGTGCCAAGCTTGCCAATGCGAACATTTACCATTTGATGAATTCACGATTTGTTCTCCTTAATTCAATTACAGCGTCACGATTGTAAAGGACGCGATCGCGAAAATCCGATCCGAGGCAAGATATAGAAACTTTTAAAAAGCTACGTGTTCTTGTAATTGCTCTACCGAGGGGGATTGTCTCAGTACGAGATCGGCAGCCTTCTCACCGATCGCGATCGTTGGAGCCATTGTGTGACAGCGGGGTATAGTGGGCATCACCGCAGCATCGGCAACCCGCAGTCCTGCAACTCCATGCACCCGCAGCATTGGATCGACCACCGCTAGTGGATCGGTTCCCATGCGACACGTCCCCACCGGATGCCACCAGCCATCTGATGCCGATCGCACGTAATCCTCAATTTCGCGATCGCTCTGGAGGGTGCGATCGGGTAGAATCGGTCTGCCTCGGTAGGCTGCCATCGGACTCGCGGCGAAAATCTCCTGTGCCTGCCGCACGCCTGCAACCATCACCCGCAGATCGTGTCCTTCTGGATCGGAAAGATATTGTGGGTCGATAACGGGATGCTCTAGAGGATCGGGCGATCGCAAACGCATTGAACCGATGCTACGCGGGGCAATTAGGGTTGGTCCAATTGTCATTCCATGTTCGGTTGGCGCAACCAAGCCATATTCGTAGAACACTACCGGAGCAAATTGCAACTCCAGATCGGGTGCGATGAGATTTGGTTGTGTACGCAGGAAAGCAGCAGCTTCGAGGACGCTGGAAGTCAACATCCCGCGCCGTAAGATCGAGTATTTCAACAACTCGCGGGGTGAATTGGCATTGAGCAACGATAATGGTTGCGTGCTACCCATGACAACAGCAACGGCAATGTGGTCTTGTAAATTCTGTCCCACACCTGGCAGATCGACGATCGCATCAATTCCCAACTCTTGTAGATGTTGTGCGGGTCCAATTCCAGATAGTAGCAGCAGTTGCGTAGAGCCGACCGTGCCACCAGAAAGAATAATTTCACGGGTGGCGATCGCTGTCTGTCGGGTTCCTTCACGCAGATACTCGATGCCAACGGCACGGCGATCGCGGATCGACACGCGGGTACACTGTGCGCCCGTAAGTAACTGGAGGTTAGAGCGCCGCATGGCAGGACGCAAAAAGGCATCGGCGGTACTCCAACGGCGACCTCGATGCTGCGTCACCTGCACCCAACCTACACCGTCTAATTGCGAACCGTTGAAATCTGGGTTGTAGGGCAAACCAACAGCCTGTGCTGCTGCCACAAAAGCATGACTGAGGGGATTGCGATCGCGCAGATCTTCAACATAGAGCAGACCGCGATCGCCATGCCACTCGTTGCCACCGCGACTGTTGCGTTCGGAACGACGGAAATAGGGCAACATATCTCGCCAGCCCCAACCAGGGTTGCCCAACGCTTCCCAGCGATCGTAATCGGCAGGAACGCCCCGTAGATACATCATGGCGTTAATCGATGTCGAGCCACCCAAGGTACGACCCTTTGCCCAATAGCTCTCTCGACCTTGCAGCCCTGATTGCGGCACGGCACTGTAATTCCAGTCGTATTCGGTCTTGAATAGTTTGCTAAAAGCGGCGGGAATGTGAATTTCGGTTTTGTTATCTGGCGCACCTGCTTCGAGCAACAGCACGCGATGGCGCGGATCTGCACTCAGGCGATTGGCGATCGCGCAGCCAGCAGCTCCAGCACCGACAATAATAAAGTCATAGGAGATCGTTTCGTCAGTTGCGTGTCGTGGTGTCATCATTCTCACCCTTGTATAAATAACAAAACTGTAGATTGATGCAATTTAAACTTCTCCTTTGCTCGGTAAAGCTTTTGCTGCAATGAAAACTGTATGAGGACTGTGAAAAGTAGGCTGCGCTTCTGGTTTCTGGAGTGCCTGCATTGTTTTTACATGTTCGCATTCGTCATCGCGAATATTCGCGAACACGTCGTATAGATGATCCACTTTAGGGCGGCGGAATTCACGTCCGGCTGTCGTCTGGACTTCCTCAAACATATAGAGATCGCCATCGCGATAGAAGTCGATCGCAACTTGAGGAGCATTTTGAGCTTTTAACTGTGCTTCATGCACCTTCAAGTATTCGTCATAGGTATGATAGGCGTGACTTTCAATCAGTTCCATCAGGTAGTAGGCGTACTTGGGAAACAGCATATAGAGTGGCACGATCGCCCAGTAGTAAACCACAGCAATGTGTTGGGCGATGAAGCGATCGATCCAGTAACGATCGCCGCCTAGAGATTCCATAATCAACAGATGATGTAATTCGTTCCAGGTTTGGGCAAAGTGAACTTTCAACCAGTCTGCTTTGCGCCAGGAACCGAGCGTCTCGTACAGATGCAGAACCGAGAGATAGGAAAAATAAGGAACGCGGGCGATTGTTTCTAGCACGTAAAACCGAGCGTAGGAACGATTGCCGTAGATGACATCGACAACGAAGACAAAAAAGCTCACGATCGCTCGAATCAAAAGTTTCATAGCGTATTTCTCCTTGCATCAGAACACATGACTGATTTAATGGCTTTGAAATGCTACTTCCGCCAGTAGTTATTAGCAGCGGCGATCGTGGCAAATTCTGCTGCGACAACTTGACCCACGGCAATTAGCATCATGGCATCATTGTCATAAATCTTTCGCAGTTGTTGGCGCTTTTCTTCATCAGGTTGAGTTAGTTTAATAATCAGCCGTGCCATTGTAACTGCTAGTTGCCGTCCTTCTTCCGGTGTCTCGGTCAAGAGTGAATTGTTCGGGATTAATGTAATTTCGGGTAACGATAAAGTCATATACTTGATGCTCCCCAGAAGTGGACTAGGTTGTTGAGTTCATCTTCGTAGTCTCCTGCAATCCCAATCTGTCATTGAGCAAAGTCACAGCAGCCAATGAGTGAAACTTGATGTAACGTTTCGTGTAAGCTAGCTTGCGGATTTGACCGTCGTTCGAGCCAAAATTGCTCTACGGCATCAATTAAAGTGGCAGTTTGGAGTGCTGTCAGTGTTTTCAGTTTATTCAGGAGAATCTCAGTATCGACGTTTGGCTTGAGTGTAAGGCGATCGCGTTGAATGGCATCATTGACTTGAATCCAAACTATTTCTGGTTGAGTCAGATTGCTGTCAAATTGATGGTTTCTCAATGCCTCACAAATTAGAATGGCTTCATCAATTGAAAAGTAGAAGTCAGATAGAGAATGCTTGAGCAAGCTGTAATATCGCTTTAAATCGCGTTGGACAATTCTATTTTCCGGTTCTCCACGTTGCAGGAGGGCTGCTCGCAGTTCAGAATCTTGAGCCATCAAAGTGCGATCCATAAACATCTTCCTTTCTAGTCGCGTCCTGCGGTGATAATCTTTTCTGCTAAGCCAATAGGGTTAGAAAACATCACTTCATGGCTACCTGGCATTTGCACGAGCCGAAATAATCCTAAGCGTTCGGACATTCTCGGATGCCAGCCCCACTTACCTTGAGGTAGTGCGATATCTTCACTACAGTAGAGATAACTTTTGGGAATGGATAGCGAGTAAAACTGCTTCAAGTCCAACTTGTCAATTAACGGTTGATAAGGTTCCGATGACAATTGAGCATAACTGGATTTCGCCAATTCGAGATCGGCATCGTTGATAAATGCCTCTCGCCAAATATCAAAAGGAATCATTACCGTGTTATCTTCTGATTCTCTGGCTAGAGAGTCAAATAAGTTTTGGTAATGTGGTGGTAAGTTATCTCTGAGGCTGTCACCATCGTTGAGGACAAAAGCATCCCAGAAGATCAACCGTCGGATGCGATCGCTAATTGCTTCAGCAACTTTGGCAATAATCGAGCCGCCGTAACTATGCCCTAGAAGAACGATATCGGTTAAGTCTTTATCGACGATGTAATCTACAATCGATCGCGTGCATTGGGCGTGGTTGACATTTTTATTCACACCTTTACCGTGTCCGGCGACTGTGGGAGCAAAAGCTTGATGCCCTTTCGCTTCTAGATGTTTGATGACAGGCTCCCAAGTAGAACCATCGTGCCATGAACCGTGAACCAAGACAAAAGTTGACATGGGATGACTCCTTTAAATGTGGTATGGAAATCAAGCTCGTTCGCCACTATCTTGAAATTGGCGTAGGCTGGTAATGGATCAATTGCCATCCCTGTTTTTGCTTTGCCCAAACATTGACGAAAACATTGTCTATGTATCTCACTTCACCTCTAACTATGGCAGTCATTAAGATCCTGCCCGTCACCACAGCCGTCTCGCTGTAAACTTTTGTCAGCACGTTCTCACGCACAATTTGCTGGTACTGCACCGCACCTGCTTTGAGGGAGGCAATGTAACTCGCTTTGCTATCGATAAGAGCATTTGAATGTATGTAGCGTAGTTCTTCCCCTAGCAGCCGTTCGAGCGTCACCAGATCGTTATCTAGCATTGCTTGGTAGCGGCGTTCTTCTTGCCGTTCTATTTCTGATTCGGGTTGAGTAATTGCGACAACTTCCGCAGATTTCATTTTTCACCTCTATGATGGATAGAGTTTATTGAGTGGCGAGGAAATTGGGTAAAGGATTGCCACCGTTGCGACCGACAGCAGGGATCTCTACTAAGTTTTCGGTAGCTTTTCCCGTTCCGTCATTGTTTACAGTCTGCTCGTTACCTGGATGTCCGTTGGGGACGAAGATCTGTGGGTGGTCGAAAGGAGCTTTGTCATAACGAACGCGATCGTCGGTCAACCCTTTGAGAAAGGCTACTAACGCCGCTTTTTCACTAGCAGTCAAATTCAGTTCTGGCAGACTGGGAAAACTCTCAAAATCGCCACCACGATTGTAAAAATCGACGACTTGCTCTAAAGTCAAGAACCCGCCATTGTGCATATAAGGAGCAGTCAGTTCTACATTGCGGAGTCCTGGGGTTTTAAAAGCTCCATCCGCCACAACAATTTCATTTGGGTCAAGTGGTGGATTGAAAGTAGGAGGATTCTCGCCCAAGAGTTGTTGAAATTTGCCTTGTTGAGCTAGTCGCACTTCCGAAAGAGAATTACCGAGTAGATCCTCACCACCAATCCCCAAGTCTTCCTGTACGGGTCTAACGCCAATATTGAAATAGCCCCTGTCTTCTGGCGGATTTGTTCCGACAGGCGATCGCGAAATTCGCCCTTGACTGGTTATACTTTCTACAGAAGCAGAGGTAAATTCTGCCCCTGCGTGACAACCAATACATAAACCTTTATTTTGAAAAATATCTAGCCCTCGCTGCTGCTGCTCGGTCAAGGCATGGTGTTTTCCGGCTAAATAGCGATCTATAGGGGCATCGTCAGATATTAGCGTCGATTCGTAAGCTTGCACCGCTAGCCCAAAGAACAAGGCGCAATTGTATTCAATTAGCTCTGATTCATCGACATTTAACGGTCGATTTGGTTTGGCGATGAGAGTCCCGCCATTGTCATCAGAACGAATAACTACGTTAGATTTCCACCACTGCGGTTGAAAAGCGGCTTGAATCAGTGACTCATAACTGACTTTTAATCCTGGTTTGGGGAAATTGCTATAGCGACCGAGAATGCTGTCTTCAGGGTGTACGAGTTGTTTGCTTAACGGTTGCAGGGAAAGCAGTTTTTTGCCAATGCGCTTATTTCCGAGCGGACTGAGCTGATTTGGCTGAAAGCGATCCGACGCTTTGAGCTGAGTATTTAAATTAGGATTACTCTCCGCAAGTTGTGGTAGACGACCGATCGCCGATTGCTCGAATTCGCTGGTGGGTGGCTCCACCGCCTGGGAAGCCAGAGAAGAATTATTCAGCCGCACTTTCACTTGTTTGAGCTGTTCTAATCCATCTGCCTGCAACACGAAAGCATCGGGATCTCTATGTCCCAGTGCATTCACCCCATTAAATACGTTGAGGGCGCGTCCGTTCCAAAAGTTGCGGAAGTTGAAGACGGCATTGATGACTGTTGGCGTGTTGCGGGGTTCGACGCGGCGAACTTCGATCCCTTGAACGTTAAATACAGGGTCGTCTAGTTGCTCTACTTCATCCTCAGCACGACCAGGAATGACATTAATTAGCTTAGAGCTGAATACACCTTGGGAAGAAGAAACATCGTTACTATCCGCTATAACTGGCGACAGGCGATCGCGCGGATCTTTCAGCTTATGAAATGGAAAATCTTTTGGTTTGAGTTGGTAGTTTGCGCCACCTCCAGTATTGAAATTTGTATCGGGGTTGGGAGTGCGATCGCCGTTCACCCGCAACCTACCAGGATCGAGTTGGTTTTTCGACCGATTATCTGCGCCAGCGTGGAAGTGACAACTAGCACAAGCTTGAATCCCGTCACTACCAACTTGCATATCCCAGAAAAAAGTTTTTCCTAACGCGATCGCGGCTGTCTTGTCTCTGATAAATTCTCCAATCTTATCGGGTACGGGAATTGGTACGTTTTTGAGCGGCACGAGAGGCGATGTTTGCGCTGTGGCTAATTCTATTGAGATGATATGCCCTGCCACAATTGCCGCTGCTACAAGTGTGGCGATCGCCATGCCGCTTTTGGGCTTACGAGTACGTGCGATCGCTTTATGTTCGATTGATATTTTTCTAATCAAACTGATGGTAAATTTTGCTTGTTTAGATAATCCTAAAATCCAGCGAATCGAACTAGAAAACATCTTAGTATCTTTTCTAGTTTCAGATGAATTGCTGGCAAAATTTTTTTGATTATTTTCCATAATATTTTGGCATTTTAGCCAAAGATGTCGTTAGGCAATTTCTACTCGTTCCCATACCAGTTCAAAAACTTTTAAAACACCATCACCTAGAGTCGGTGGCGTTTTCAGCGTGACTAGATCGCCATTTAAGCTAAAAGTGCGAACTAAATCCGTACCTACCCGATTGGGAATAGACGCTATTTCAATGTGATGAATTACAGTATTTCCATTCAGCTCGTACGTCCCTGCATAAGCATTGAAAGTAGTAAAAGCTCGTGCTAATTCCGCAACTGGTACTAACTGTATATCCTTACCCAAAGGCGACTTGATATCTATGCTGAAATCAGCGCGATCGCGTCTCGCAAACATCACCATCATCCGACCTTCAGGCGCGTAAGTAATGTAGCCGACTGGATTAACTCCATACACGTCAGGCTCAATACTTCCATCAGGAAGAATGGCGATCGCACTAATTAACTTCCAAGTCCCCAGTAAAGCGGTCATTTGTCCCGACTCCCGATTCCCGACTCCCTATCACCGCAGCACGAAATTAAAATTAGTGGTGTAAAATGTTACGTGCCGACCGCTTGCCATCAGTTCGTCAACGGCATCGTGTTTTTGCAAAGAGGCGATCGCTGTTTTTACCGAGAAAGTTGTATCGGAATCGATATGGGGATCGCCAGCGATAAATATTTGTGTTGTTAGCGGAGTGTAGCCAGGGGCGCTAAGCTTGAAATGGATGTGTGCAGCCCGCCACGTATGCCGTCCCAATAGCTCCAATACCTCGCCGCAGGGTCCGCTGGCTGGAATATGATAGCCTGTCGGGACTACAGTTTCAAATGTATAAATTCCATCTACTTTTGTTTTGAGACGACCGCGAAAGTTATCTTTTGGCTGAGATGGATCTTGAAGATCGTAGAGTCCTTGAGAATTTGGCTGCCAAACATCGACGATCGCATCGGCGATGGGCTTACCGTCTAAGTCTAGTACGTATCCCGAAACAATCAGTGGTTCGCCGTCTTTATCTATCCCTAAGCGATCGCCCATGTTACGTTCTGGTGCATCCAGTACGTACATTGGACCTTCGAGATTGCTTTCTGTCGCTTTCCCATTTGTGTCGTGCAACAGTTCTACCAGTTCGGAGATGCCGATCAAATCCGTCAGCATATGGATTTCTTGGGTATGGTGACTTGCTCGATTGAGAAAATCGCGCCCCAACTGCAACTCCTGTTCGGTTAAATTCACTTCTTTGACAAAGGCGTGCAAATGTGCAATCAAGCTGCGGTAAATCTCGTAAAGTCGCGGGTGCGCCTTGCCACCATCGCCATGATTGATGACTGCTTGAGTAATGTTGTCGAGAGTAATTTGCATCAGTTAGCTCCTCCAACTGAAAACTAATCTGCTGTCTAGGTCAAATCCAAACCTTTTCCTCTCCTCTACATGAGTGGCGATCGCTCAATTTATGCAAATATAATTTTGATTTTTGTAGGGGCGGGTTTAGTAGATAGATTGACAACCTGAGTTGTAGATTTTTGATCAAAACCCGCCCCCACAGTTTTCAACTTCCACTCATATCTAGCTTCGGCGTAATTTGGCATTTTGACCAGGCAAGATCGCCCACTTAGGCACTAACTTAACGCTCGACTGCCCCTAACGCCAAAAGCGTAGCTGTTTGGGCTGGGGTTAAACCTGTTGCACCAGCAATTTTCATACCTTCATAGAGTCGGTCGGCTCGTAGCGTTTGCAGGCATTTACCCGACTTAACATCCCAAAGCGCGATCGTCTCATCCTGACTGCCACTAGCCAGCAATAGATTATCGGGACTGAAAGCCACTGAGTATACCCAACTTGTATGACCTGGCAACACTTGGAGGCACTCACCACTTGTCACATCCCACAAGCGCACCGAGCAGTCATCGCTACCGCTAGCCAATATCGTACCGTCTGGACTGAAGGCAACCGAGCGTACCCCGCTGGTGTGACCGTGGAAAATTTTTAGACATTCACCGCTGTTTGCATCCCACAAGCGGATAGAGGCATCAGCACCGCCACTAGCTAAGATTTCCCCTAAACCTTTCGATAGGGAGATTGGGCTAAAACTCACTGACCATACCCAACCAGCATGACCATGTAAGATTTTTAGGCATTCACCGCTGTTTGCATCCCACAAGCGGATAGATGCATCAGCACTACCACTCGCTAAGATTCCTCCTAAACCTCCTTCGTCAAGGGAAGTTGGGAGGTTCGGGCTGAAGCTGACCGACCATACCCAATCAGTATGACCGTCCAAAATTTTCAGACACTCACCACTTGTCACATCCCACAAGCGCACCGAGCGATCGAAACTACCACTCGCCAATGTTTGACCATCAGGGCTAAAAATAACTGAAAATACCCAGTTAGTATGTCCGTGTAGTGTTTGGAGGCACTCACCGTGCTGTACGTTCCACAACTTGACCGAGAAATCGGCGCTACTACTTGCAAGGATGTTACCATCTGGACTGTTACTGGAATCTACAGGCGTATAAGCAACCGATCGCACCTCTGTAGCATGACCGTGCAGCACTTGCAAACACTTAGCACTCTTGACATCCCATAAATGCACGATCGCGTCTTCACTACCACTAGCTATGGTACTCCCATCCAAACTGAAACTGACCGAGCGGATACCATTAGTAGAACCGCATAAAGCTTTCAGACATCGACCGCTTTTTACATCCCACAATCGCACTGAAGCATCATGGCTGCCGCTAGCTAAGACACTACCATTCGGACTGAAAGCAACTGCCCAAACCCAATTCGTATGTGCCGATAATGCCTTGAGACACTTACCACTGTTAACATCCCACAACCGTATTAAGGAATCAGCACTACTACTGGCGAGGATGCGATCGCTTAGAAGATCGGTCGATTCTTGGCTGGGTGCAAAGGCGACAGACCAAACGCCATTTGTATGCCCGTGCAATGTTTTGAGGCAACGACCGCGCTTCACATCCCACAATCGCACTGATGAGTCTTCGCTACCACTAGCTATAGTCTGACTGTCGGGACTCCAGGCTACAGATCGCACGCCGCTCGTATGTCCTGACAAAACTTTCCAGCATCGACCCGTCCGAATATTCCACAACCGCACCGAGGTATCGTGACTGCCACTAGCAAGAATACAAGCATCGGTGCTGGGAGCAAAAGTGATAGACCAGACTCCGCTAGTATGACCGTGCAAGATTTGCCAACATTTACCATCTGCATCCCACAGCCGAATTGATGCGTCAAAACTACCACTAGCTACAGTTTGACTGTCGGGACTCCAGGCAACAGATCGCACGCCACTGGTATGTTCCTGCAAAACCTTCAGGCATTGACCCGTGCGGACATTCCACAACCGCACCGAAGTATCGTGACTGCCACTAGCTAGAGTCAAACCGTCAGGACTGAAGGCGACTGCCCACACCCAACCCGTATGTCCCTCAAATGTCAAAAGCTGTTTGCCGTCTATCACTTGCCACAAGCGAATTTTTCCATCCACATCGCCTGTCGCTAAAAGCTTGCCATCGGGACTAAATACAACTGAGACAACACTTCTTAAGGTTTCGGCAAATGCAGACTTGAGTAGATTGGCATTTTGAAAATTCACGCCGGATAAATTGACTTGTCGTAAATCGGCTTGCCACACCGCTAGTTCGGAAAAATCCAGCGATCGCAAATCTGCTTTCATCTGCACCAGCAGATTGAGAATATTTCCCCCTGCATAGCCGATTCGGACTTGTTGTCGCTGCTGACTTGGCAACAGCCGCAATCGTTCGATCGCTTGTCGTTCGCTCAATTGAGCCATCAAACGCTCGATCGTAGGCTGCACGATCAGCCGTCTTTGTGTCTCCCGCACGTAGTCTTTAGCAAGTGCTTGCATTAACGGCAACCGCTGGCATAAGTCGAGCTGCTCTCTTGTCAATTCCTGGCTTACCTGCTCGACCAATCGCTCCGTGACGTACTCCATTACCATTGGTTGCAGTGACAGATGCTCGCCACTTTTCTCGATTAGAGATCGCCGGAACAAGAAATTAATTGCTTCGGGTAACTGGCGCTTGTCTGCAATCGTCACCATCGCTTCTGCTAATTGGGCGATCGCGATCGGTTCTCGGTGTATTGCTAACCAATACATGACTTCTTGCTCGACTGCTGACAGGCGTTGAAACTGCCGCCCTAGTAAATCGCGGATATCTTCAAAGATTAATATCCCCCGCTCTACGTACTGCAACACGGGCGTAATTCTGCCGTCAAATAGTTCTTGCGTTGCGGCTGCTACCAATTTCAACGCCAATGGATTGCCTCCATAGTGAGTCACCAGTCGGTTCCATTCTGCGTCCGTTCCCGTAAATTCTCCCTTTTGTCGAAATAGCTCTCGCCCTTGGGTTGGTGCTAATCCTCCTAGCAACAGCGATCGCGTGGGTAGCCATTCGCCTTCGAGTAATGCTACTTCTTTCGGCTTTTCCCGACTCGTGACGATCGCGCAACTTTGATGGGACACCTCCCCAAAACAGCGCAGCAGTTGACCGTAACCCTCGTAGCCAATGCGATACTGTCCGGCTCTACCAGAGAGTAAAATTGTTTCAGCGTTGTCTAAAATCAGTAGACAGCGCGAGGAGCGCAAACATTCCATCAATTTTGACAATCTATCGCTCAAGCTGGCAGGTGGAACTGGATCTTCTCCTCGTCTTTGTAGTAGAAATTGCAACACGCTTTCGAGTAACTCTTCTAATAGCGGTGCGTTGGAGAGCGATCGCCAAATTACGAGTTCAAACTCATTTTGAATTTGCTGTGCTAGCTTCACCGCTAAGGCACTCTTGCCAATGCCACCAATCCCCAATAACGCTACTAAACGGCAACGTTCTTCCAGTAACCATTGCCGCAGTTGTCTGAGTTCTGCCTCTCGACCGCAGAATGTCGAGACATCGATCGCTTCTCCCCAGTCCTGTTGTCGATTTTCTGGCGCAGATTCCCGACCTGCTAACGACAACTCATGTATGGCACAGTCTCCAGGGGACAGTTCTAGGCTAAAAGCATGAAAAAAACACTCTAGCGATTGCCGATCTACCCTTTCTTGGCGCTGGAGAATGCGGGAAATAGTATGTAGTGATAAACCCGTGCAATCGCTTAGTTGTTCGCGAGTCAAGCGCCGACCCCAGTTAGACTCTGCCTCTAACGCTTGCTTTGCCCGTTGTAGTTTGCGCCATCCTTGAGGAGTGAGAATGACACCACGCTCGCGTTTGGATTTAGATGGAGGCATGGAAGCCATAGACTACCAGTAAAATGACGAGATTTGAGGTAATCTGGAGCCGAGCTGGACTTAACATTTGCTTTTGTGTCGATGGGATGTTTGAGTCTAATTCTAACAGCAAGTGCCGGAAGTAAAAACTGCGATCGCTACACAATTGGCAAAGCTTGTAGATTTTATGTTAGTCAAACAAGAAAAGAGCTAGGTACTTAGAATTACCCTCCTAGCTCAGACGAGAGCGGATGCGATCGCCGCTCTTTTATCCAAGTCCGAAAAGCTTTCAAAGCAGGACGAGTGCCTGCGGTGCGGCTCAAGGCTAAAAACTGAGAAATGCCTTCAATCGCGGGAAAGTTGGGAAAAATGAGACTAGTGGAAGATGCAATATACCTTCCTTCACTCAGCACGTAGACTTGTAACTGACGATTTTGATAACGCCAAATTTCGGGGACGCGCAGAGCTTCGTAGGCACTTAACTGGGTACTAGATGTGAGATCGATCTCAATAGCCAAGTCGGGGGGTGGATCGGTACTCAGATCAATGCGCTCTCTACCAATCATCAGAGCGTGATTTTGAATATAAAAGCATTCATCCGGTTCGATCCCCGCTTGCATATCCTCTCGCCGGAAAGTCGTCGATCCTAATGGCTCCCAGTTCATGTCTAATTCGTCCAGCAGCACTTTCAATAGATCGGCAATTACGACTTTGGATTGTTCGTGTTCTGGTAGGGGAGCCACAATTTCTAACGTTCCTTTGCTGTAAGCCAAACGGATAGTGCGATGCTCGCCTAACTCTGCCAAGATTGCCTCAAACAGCTGCCAGTTGACGTGCCGCAATACCACTCGCTGACCTGGGAGGACATCAATTTGCTTCAGTTGGAGAGTCACCATACGTCACCACGACTCCTATGAAGTGGATTAGCTAGCATTAACAAAACGCAAATCGGTGCGTTTTGACTGGGGCTGAGCGGAGCCAGCCATCATCTCAGTTGCCGAGCGTGGCGCAAGAAGTTGAGTCCGGTGTTGGGCAAGTTCGCGTTGCAATTGTCGAATTCGCTAAGCGAAAAGCCTCTAGTTCCTGCTGCCGTAACCAGTCGTCGAAAACTAAGTCCATAACCCGCTTGTCTAGCTGTTGGAAGGATTGTAGCACGCCCAAAGAAGCGGACTTTTGAAGGCGATCGCGCTTACGAACGTGCTGGGCAATGTAGAAATTGAAATGGATCGAGAGCCGAAACCAAATCGATCTTGAAAGGCTCAAGCGATACAGCAACCGCTCCAAAGCGTAACGCCCTAGTAGTTTTTGAAATTCTTCTGGCTGTGCCTGGGAGCGATTGAAGTTTAACAAGCGCTGCTTGACCGAGGCTGCTTGGTTCTTCATTGGTTGGAATGCCTCTAGCAAATTGAAAATGCTTTTAGGTAAGGTTTCATCGCGTTTTCCACTCGGCAAATTTTGGCATAGTGATGTAGTTCGCTGCGCGGACCCCATTTTTCATTCAAATAACGTCGTTGTTGCAAATAGTCCCGCAGTGCTTCCATCGCCACGTCTTGCCCTACCTTGTGGCGGAATTTGAAACAATCCACCACTGTTTTCGCCGCGCTCGTCACTCGTACCGTCACTCCCTCAAATTTGTGTGATTCCACGCCCGCAGTCAATGCCTCCCCAGACATATAAACTAGCTGTACGGGTGGACGATCGATCTTGGGACGATGTGCTTTGTTCTGGATTGCCAGCCAGACTTGCCACGACCACTGGGTTGTCAATTGGTGGAACTGTAGTGCTGAAAGCAGACAAATGACTCCATTTGGCACTCGCTTGCAGACTTCAACTAAGCTGTGTTTTTCCGTAACATCGTACTCCATAGAGGTATACACGCCTCGATTGGAGCGCATCAGTATTCCTTGCCGTTCCAAGCGCTGGAGATAGCTGACGGGAATGTTTCGCGACTCAAAGTCTTTGGGTGCGACAACACCTCGGCTGTGTACTAGCTCCAAAGCTTGCTCTAACTTAGTTTTATTCATAGCTTTGGTTGAAATGCTCGGTAATTATATTATTTTACCTAGTTTTTAAACCACAAACGCTTTTAACAAACAAAACTTGAGGTTCCACCCCTAAGAGAATGCTTACGCCTGCTTTCAACAGATGGATAGAGGTGTTTTCTTTTTAGCGAAAAGGCTGCGCCTGGACAAACAGAAAAGCTTAACTATTCGTGTCGGTTAACAGCGCCAAAAAAGGCTGCGCCTGTACGAAAAAAATCACTCTTGCTACTTGTAGAGGACACAACTATGGCTAACACTAAAAAACTATCTCTAATTAACGATGCTGCTATGGGCGAATACCGGATCGAAGCCTACGACTCTCGTAAGTACAACGCAGTCTTCTATTCCATCCGCGAACTGTACGGTAAAGTTGCCCAACGGCAGCTAGGGGAAGCTTTTGATTGGGAAACGTTCAAACAACATTTTGAAATTAGCTTCGGTAAAGCCGAAGAACGCAAGTACACTATGGAACAGTTACTTGCATTTGCTAAAGACAAGTTCGACTATTCCCTAGAAAAGTTGATCGAGTACAATCAACGCAGCTGGCAGCGCCGCGAACAACGGCTGAAACAGCAAGCTACATACCGAAAGCTCGAACTCGTCGAACAACCCGCAACTGGGGGTGACAGTATTTTTGCTGCTGAAATTGCTACGGAAGAAATTGCTTAATCAACCAAAAAAGTTTCTCTGAAATTTATAGAAATCAGCCCTAAAAAGGCTGATTTTTTTCATATTCTGAACGCTACTGTTATCAAGCAGAAAGCTACCACCCTTTAGAGTACCTAGAGGTTATTATAGTTTATCGGGCATTTCTATAAAATCTTTAGGTCTAACATACTTTGTAATTTGCTTTTTTGCAGAATTGCCATTACTGTTAGAAATATTAAGATTATTATGAAAATTATTATTAGTTACATCGCTAGTTTTGCGCTCGGCTACAGATGGAGTAGCAGTGCTAAGATTAGGTATTTTATACTTAGCACTAAACCGTTCAAAACTCTTGACGTGTACGGACCATGCATCAGCGTATCTGCTGAGGGACTCCCCAGCAAGTAAATCTGGCGACACCACAACACCGCCATTCCAAACTACTGTTATGCCTTCTTTAACAAAATAAGCGTCTAGTTCTGGTGCTACATATTCAGCAGTACCGCCAGTCAGGATCGCCTCATCCAGTTCGGTTGGGGCAAGAGACTTAATCCAACGCACGACTGCCCGCGCGTATTCGTCACGAGAAATCCTAGCAGCGGAGGCAAATGCTCCTCCATCTGAACGGATATCGTTGGCAGAACGCTTTCTCGACAACCCTTGCAGCACCTCTAGATGACAATTAGCTCCAGCAGCAACTAAAGCCTGCACAACTTGCAGATCGTCTCCAGACAACCCGCCTTTAGCGCGACCGACGAAGTTGTTCACCATCCAGAACATACCCAGATCGCTACTCGTGCCAGGTCTGAGGTTACCGCGATCGCAGATGAAGCAACTAGCATTTCTGTAGCCTAGCATGACTAGGGCAATCGTCTTTTGCTTGTAATCTGTACCTAAGTGTCCAATTCGATAGCCAAAAACACCCCCACCTTCTGGCATCAACTCAAAATCTACAATCTTCACTCGCAATTGACCGCTGGGCGTATCAAACTTAGCTAAAGATGCTGCTAGCTTCGACAGCAACAACGCCTTATCGTGTTGGCTGACCTCCCCTGGCGGTAAGAGCAATGACATCGAGACGCTAAAACGTGCTGTCAAGCACAGCTTTTGCTGTAAAACCCATAAAACACCAGCAATCTTAGGTACTGCCAATTCATACTTGAGATCCCGCAACTGGGAGATGCCGCCAAATCTAGCCCTTGCCAAGTAACCCACAGCAAAATGATCCACCCCAGGCACTTCCACCCAACAACTATTTTCGGGAATGCCCTCACTCTTTAGATCTTTTACTGACTCGTGGGAGATATCTGCTAACTCTGGGTTCATGCTCACCACTAAAGGTGCAGCACTCCCCAACTGCTGGGCGATCGCCTTCGTCCTACTGGCACCTAGATCGAGCGTTACTACTATGTCGGGTACGGTCTTGGTTTTTATTGCTGTCATGCTCGATTGCTCTTATTCTTCCTTACACTAGGAGGAAGGTCGCACAAAAATCTCTACTCTGTTATATCCTGAATTGCTACCTATTTAGCTCAACCCAAGGAGAGCAAGGAAAATTATGGCAGCGACATTGAAACAAAAGCTCTCGCACTTGCTAATAGAGCGACGGCAGAAAGTTGAGCAGCGATCTGCCGAGCTACTAGCCGAGGAAATGTCCCGCCAGCAGCTTCGCTCAAACTAGACTCAACAGCAGATGGCAGAAATCTAGCAAATTGACCAGCCCCAATAATTGCTATTTTTCGCATACTAAATCCTCTACCGATTTTCGGTCTAGATTTGATGATTTAGCAGATTAGGTGAAGGCACTTATGTGGAAGATTTTTCGACTTGAGCGAGAAATGTAACTTCTGGGCGTGCAGCTTTGTTAACAAAATACCCGATCCCCCGATAGATTGCTCGATCGACTACTGGTCATGCAAGCTCCACGGTGGCGTTAGGATCGATCCGATAGGATACGCCACGGTAACTTAAGGTTATAAGCTGCTCCAGATTCGCAGACTTGTTGGAATGGGCGATTGTCAGCTTGAGCAGGATGGCGATCGGATGTTGTACCGCGATAGAAGAGTTTCATATTTCGTCTCCTGAATGTATGGTTTTTGATTGAACTACTAGTTTTGTTGAGCGGCGAGGTTGCCCTCGTTCGATAGTCTTAATTTATCGGTAAGGAGTGGTTACACACATCAAATAAATATCACGTTTAGACCACTACATCTGTCATATTCGGCTGGGGAAATTAGTATTGAAGCTCAGCAAAAAGACTACTTTTCCGATTACAAGAGCGCACTCTGGCAATCGTGAGAGAATGGAATAACAAGTAAGGACAGCTAATTATGAAGCGAGAATTTAATGTGATTATCGAGCGAGATGTAGATGGTTACTTTGTTGCTTCTGTTCCCAGTCTTACTGGGTGTCACACGCAAGCTAAATCTTTAGATGAGTTGATGGAACGTGTCCGAGAAGCTATCGAACTCTGTTTGGAATTTGAGGAAGAACAGGATTCATTGGATTTTGTGGGTGTCCAACGAGTTGTGGTTGAAGTATGAGCCAACTGCCAAGTTTGACAGGACGCGAAGTCATAGCTGCTCTTAGTAAAATAGGTTTTGAGATTGCTAGGGTGCGCGGAAGCCATCATATTTTGTTACATAGTGATGGGCGTAGAACAGTGGTTCCAGTACATTCTGGAGAGACAATTGGTCGGGGTTTATTAGCACAAATACTGCGCGATTGCCAGATAACCCGTGACGAGTTTAAGTCCCTGTTATGATGTATAGCTCTGCGGTAATGGGGCATAAGGATCGAGAAGTATTTAATAGGATATACATGATTTATGGAATGCGTATTGCGTAACTAACGTACCCTACAAGAGCGGCGATCGCACTGATAAGGGAAAACTCGATCGCACCTTCCTTACCGCTTCGTCAAATAGCTACGCTGGTACGATAAGGCAATGCAAAGGCGCGTTTGTGACAATTGGGAACGGTAGAAGTAGCTTTAGGCTTGGATAACCTGACTTTCCATCGGCATTGTCCATTTTTTAGCGATATTCTGGAGTGCCAGATGGATAACTTGAGAGAGCAGATTCATCAGTCAGGAAAGCTCGATGATTTTTGATGACTTTTCGAGCGCGTCATGTTGAGTGACTCAATGGAGGCGACTCTCTGGCTTAGGTTAACCAAACTCCATTTATTGGTGGGTAGTTTACTCCAGTCGCAACTTTAACATGGCATCCCAAACCTCGTCATGAGGTAACTCTTCTTGTGCTTCTTCATCTTCGTCTGGCTCTTCGCTTGTAGCTGTACCGTCCGCATCTCTACGTGCATCTGCTCTCCTAGCACTTGACACCTGCTGCGGCGATGCTGCAACATCTATATTGCCTTTTGCAGTTGGTCGTTCTGTTGGCGGCTGCACTAACACTCGTGCCATTCCCTCTAAGTCGCACATCCGCTCGATCTTCCCAATCTGCGCTTCTAATTGGGCGATCGCGTCAATGGCTGCTTCCCGTAACTCTTTGCCTGTCAGCCCTGCATCCAAGAGTGCTAGGGGCAAATAATACGCCCGTAATGCTTCGCACACTAGCTCTGTCTGAGGGCGACGGCGTTGCTGCAAATATGCAAACGTTATGCCGTCATCACTACCGATCTGACGCACGATCCGCGCTAACTGAATCGTACCTGTCGAACCCACCGCTGCTTTTCCTGGCATTGATAACTTTAACCCCTATTCTTTGTTCTTCTCGATTAATGCGTTGCACTCAACACCAGCGATCGCGCTTAGTGCATCGTTCTGACTTCCTACCTGGTATCTTTACCGATCGCCTCTGCTACGAATTCAAACTTGGCAGGATGATTTTACCAACTGCACTTAACCAATACCCACTGGAGCGGAAGGCAATGACCGCTATCGTTCCAACTCAAACACTAACAACATTATTCCTATCGGTTTAGTCAAGTTTGTCTACTGTTATTTATGTATAAAACTACTTTATTTCTTCGTAAGGAACTTATCCTCCGTATTTCCCCCAGATCTACCCCAATCGCACCCACTTTTGCTCTCAATCTGCTCCCGATCGCACCCACTTTTGCCCCCAACTGCCCCAATTATCCTCCAGATTTGTTTTGCCCCCAATCTGCTCCCAAATTGCTCCCGATTTTCTCCCAAGCTTCTCCCAATCTGCCCACTATTCTTCACTACCCTTGATGGCTGGGAAAAGAGGCAGCATCTTTCTTAGTTAATGGTTTCAAAGTCTCTTCTGTCCTGGGTTTTACAACATATTGAACCTGCTTTAAGCGCAGGCATCGCCCCAGAGTGCCTCGCTACCATCACAGCCGATCGCGGCTGAGCGCCAGCTATGTCTAGAGCATCTCGCTTCTCTTCGGCTATTCTCAATAATCTCTATTGTTGACAGTAATGAGTGCAGGTTTTGTATTATTTATGTATTATATCGCAGTATAGAAGCGATCGCATCTCAACTATTCCTAAGCATTGTACTATGTCACTTTCCCACCGTTGATACACGCTTAACGTTGCCCATCACCCGTCGCAGATCGCCTTAAACATCTACAGATCATCTCTCGGCGGTCGGGTGCATGAGCATTGTTGGTTGGATATCATTTTGTTAAGCGCAAAGATAAGGAATCCGCTAGCTAAAGCACTCATTGAAATATCGGAAATTCATTATGACAGAAGTGAAGAATGAATCCAAAGCAAAACCCAAACAGAACACTTCATTGCAGCCGAGCGTCAAGCATTGCACCATTGAAATCGACGGTATAGAAATCTTTTACCGAGAAGCTGGGTCGTCGGACGCACCCGTGGTATTGTTGCCGCATGGCTACCCTTCCTCGTCATTCCAGTTTCGCAATTTTATGCCTGTACTGGCAGACTGTTGGCATTTGATCGCACCCGACTATCCAGGCTTTGGCTACAGCAGCACCCCCGACCGAGCGCGCTTCTCCTACACCTTCGATGGCTACGCCGACTTTCTTGAGCGGTTCACAGCCGCAATGAAGCTGACGCAATACACGCTCTACCTACATGACTACGGCTCTCAGATCGGGCTTCGTCTTGCCATGAAAGCACCAGAACGGGTCGTTGCTCTCATCATCCAGAACGGCGATATCTACGAAGATGAACTCGGACCAAAGTACAAGGATCTCAAGGATTACTGGGCGCACCCGACCTCCAAAGGGCGCGAAAAGCTCGGCAGGGCTGTGAGTGAGGAAGGCTTTCGCGACGAATTTGTGGGCGAGGTTTCCGAGCATCTGATCGAGCGGATCAGTCCCGATCTCTGGAAACTGTCGTGGTCGCTGATGCAGTCACAGCGTCGCGAAATCGCTATCGGTCTGATGGAGGGCTTACAGGAGAATCTTGAATGGTTTCCCAAATACCAAGCCTATCTGCGCGAGTACCAGCCGCCGACGCTGATTATCTGGGGTCCTCATGACGGCTATATGCCCGAAGGTGCGGCGCGAGCCTATCTCAGAGATGTGCCTCACGCTGAACTTCATCTTTTGGACGGTGGGCACTGGTTACTGGAGACGCACTTGACAGAAGTTAGCGCTCTTGTTCGAGACTTTCTGAGTCGCATTGACAAACGTGAAAACCTTTAAGGATAGAAAGCTGCAAAGTAATTACACAAGCAACAAGACTACGATCGCGTGCTAATACTTTTGATTGCATTCCCTTCATCAATACTGTGAGCTTTGTGGCAGCAGCGGCTGTCTATCAACCAACAGTATGAATAGTGTATGCACTAAAGTTCCAGTACACAAATTACGCTCCTCAGTATATTTTTGTAGCTTTTGTAATCAGTGTTACCGAGAGCGATCGCCGTCGAACGACACTTGCTACAGCCACGGTATCAATCCCAAATTCAAGTCCATCCAGTATTCTTATACTGCTGCCTTTGCGCCAGCTATGTTTAAAGATGCTATAAATGAAATAAGTTAAGTATAAAAATTGACTCTTTAAATAAAGATGGGAAAGCAGAAAAAAAACAATCGAGTGACAGCAAGGTTCAGTGATGATGACTATGCCGAGGTAAAAAAGAAAGCAAAGAAGTCTAACACTACCGTTGCCGAATATATAGAAAGATCTGCCTTACGTAGGGAGATCCCTACTCCCCCCACCATCAACCAAGTCCTTGTCTACCAAAATCTGGGCAAAGCCAGGGAACTCATATTTACCATTCGCAATACATGCAAGCTGTATGGCGATCGCACGATGCTAATTGCAGAAATATTGCCCCTACTGGAAACTATGGAAAACCACATTCAAGCAGCTGGAATGGAAGCTTATGGGTTAGGGAAGAAGCTGGACGATGTAGAAGCTGAGAACCAAAATAGAAAAGATGCGGCATGACGAACCAGGAAAACTTGTCTGATTCGACTGAGCAGTGTTGAGCCAATATATTTTATCTACCCTAACCAACTAATTTTCACACAGAAGAATTCTAATCTGAAAAATCTAAAGTAGAGATAATGACAAAAATGCTACGCATATGTAAAGTAAAAACATAAGTATTGGTCTTTGAAACATTAACTATGCCGAAATATATTTGTAGCTTGAATTCCAAGAGTGCTTGGTACTTACCGCCAGAAGAAGTTGCCCAGCAAACTTTCAGCACAGAAAAAGAGGCAAAACAGTGGTTTTACCAAAATTGCCCCGATCTCAATCTAGAATTCAGTGGCTTCCACCTCACTATACATTTACCTACAAATTTTGTATCGTGTAATGGTAAAGGGGTAGGACAAATAATTGAATACTCAAGTAAGCAGTAGAATAATGCTGGAATAACTTAAAACTTATGCTACAAAGTTATAACAGACAAACTTCTGAGGGAGTTGTTTAGTAAAATCTCCAATAATTTTCTTTTTAAAGAATATGTTTAATTAAATATTATAAATAAAATAGTTCAGATTGGCGCATTAAAAGTCAAAATGGGATTAATTGATGGTCGATTGCTTCGCGAACACGTAAAGCAACAGTGTATAAGCGTATATCACAGTTATCTAACCAACTCTGATAAAGCAATACATCGGACAGAATCAGGCGGCGATAGTGCCGTAGGAACGAAGACTTTGGTAGTTGGGATGAGATTTAATCAA
>NZ_PYCI01000005.1:0-88554 GCF_003015105.1 Chroococcidiopsis sp. CCALA 051
CCCATATAACATAAAGCGCTCTGCGATCGGCTTTGGGATGCCGAGCTTTAAAATTCTCTAGCTGCTGCTGCAATCCTGGTAAAGGAGGCGTGTTGGGAGGTAGTGGGGCAGTAGTATTATTCTTGCCAGTCGTGGCTCCGCCAAAAGCGTAATTCGTAAGGCGATCGCGACTTAACCCTAAATTGTCTACCAGATAATCTATCCAGATCGAACCGTTAGAGAAACGTCCTTCAGAGTACGGCGGACTGGGAGGAATGCCTGTAGCTGTAGCTTGAAATGTATTCCCCGTATCGGAAAGACTATCGCCAAACACGACGATCTGACTGAAAGGAGTTTTTGCTTGTGCTTGTAGGGGGACAATACACGAACCGATCGCAAGTCCTGTAGCGAGAATTTTGATTTTAACGTTCTTTTTTTTTGCCATCTAATTTTACCAGGGAGCGCACGAGCGCACGAGCGCACGAGCAGAGGGAGAATTTAATTCCTAATTCCGACTTCTGACTCCTGACTCCTGACTCCTGACTCCTGACTCCTGTTTGCTGACAACTGACAGAAAATTCTACCATTAGTTAGAATCATCTTCCCTGCTAGACATACAATAATCCCCTGCTATACTACAATGTATTACAAAGGAGTTAGCACGATTTGTTCGAGCTATCTGCCAACAACAGCCCTAAGTCAGCACCACAATCTATGACTAGCATTGCTAGATCGTCACAAACTGAAGCGGTAGCGCTCGCAGCCTACGACCTGTGGAAATCCTATCGCGATCGCCCAGTCGTACAGGGAGTCAACTTCACCCTCAATCCAGGAGAGATTTTAGGCTTGCTCGGTCCCAACGGTGCGGGAAAAACGACAATTGTGAGAATGCTTTATGGTTCTGTCAGACCCGATCGCGGCTTCGTCCAGTTAGGGCAAAATAGAATTCAGTTGCAGGGACGAGCAGCTAGAGCAAAAATGGGAATTGTCACCCAAGAAGACAATCTCGACCCTGACTTTACAGTTTGGGAAAATTTAACTTATTTCGCCCACCACTATCGAATTACTGGAGCGGCAGCACGTCAACGTGCCGGGGAATTGTTGGCTCTGGTAGGATTAGAAGACCGTGGCAGTTCCCTGGTTGACGAACTCTCAGGTGGGATGAAGCGGCGGTTGGTGCTAGCACGCGCTTTGATTAACCACCCTCAAGTCGTATTTCTCGACGAGCCGACAACAGGACTCGACCCAAATGCACGACAAGATTTTTGGCGTTTGGTACTGCAATTAAAACAAAACGGTTGCGGAGTGCTGTTGACAACTCATTATATGGATGAAGCGCAACGGCTGTGCGATCGCTTGTTGTTACTCCAGCAGGGCAAAATTCTCGATCGCGGCACGCCCGTAGAGTTAATCGAACGTACAGTAGGTTTAGAAGTGGCGGAAATTATCGGAGTGCCTGAATCCACGATTCAACAGCTTGCCAAACAAGCAGGTACTTGGTATCACCCATTTGGTAATAGCTTTTTGCTTGGGCTACCAGCAGATCCCCAATTTTGGCAGCAGCTCAATACTATAACTCCAACTCCGCCCATTCGTCGTCCTACTAATCTCGAAGATGTTTTCTTACGACTGACAGGAACAGCACTGGCATGAAACGGATTTCAGTTACAGCTTGGGGTATATATTCTGTCTGGCATCGTCATGCCAAGGTGTATCAAAAAACTTGGTTAGTTAACAGTTTACCACCATTATCCGAGCCTTTGATCTATTTAATTGCATTCGGCTACGGTTTAACCCCTCTGATTGGCGATGTAACTTATCAAGGGCAAACCGTTAGCTACTTACAATTTATTGCCCCCGGCATGATTGCAGTAGGGATACTTTTCCAATCTTTTTTTGAAGGTGCTTTCGGTAGTTTTATCCGTCTGAGTTACCAAAAGACATGGCAAGCGCTACTCACCGCACCCCTGAGTTTTACTGAAGTCTTCTTGGGCGATTGGTTGTGGGCAACGACGAAAGGCTCAATGGCAGGGATATTGACTGGTCTAGTTGCAATGAGTTTAGGGCTATACTCGGGTTGGCATTTGCTAGGATCTCTACCTTTAATTATCTTGGGTAGTATGCTCTTTGGTGCGTTAGGGCTGTTTACTGCGGGTACGGTACGGACTGTAGATCAAATTAACGTGCCAATCTTTTTATTTGTCGTTCCCATGTTTACTCTGTGTGGCACTTATTTCCCACGCAATACCCTGCCACCAATTTTGGGTTATGTTGCTAATATCTTACCCTTATCGGCACTAGTTGACCTGCTGCGTTGGTCGCTGGGCTTACCTCAATTCTGGTATTTACAGGTTGTGTGGTTACTATTGTGGTTGAGCGTTTTTACCGTCTTAGCTTGGCGACAGATTTATCCGCAGTTAATTCAATAGTTGAACTGAACCATCCCAGAATACTTCTAGCGATCGCACCAGATTGCATTGATAAAATCGGGATGACTGGATTCGAACCAGCGGCCCCTTCGTCCCGAACGAAGTGCGCTACCAAGCTGCGCTACATCCCGCGATCGTTTTGAGTCATTAGATGACTCAACCTCAAAGCATTGTAACATACCTGTCTACCTGCTGAAATTTCGCTTTTGGGTCAGACAGGGGATGAGGTACATAGATCTGTAGGGGCGTACAGCTGTGCGCCCCTACGCATGTATTACACCTGCATGGAAAACGCTATAGAATTTCAATGTTTCTGTAAAGTTTGAAATTTTATATATCAAGCAGTATATGGATCGGCTAAAATGAGTAAAAGTTTTCACAGAGAGAACAGCTTACTGTTTGCGCGATGAAATAGCAAGAATGGCTCTCAGGAAAACTTGATTATACATATCTTTCTACGCGAGAAACCGAGAAGAAATCGCCTGAGCTTTTTGGCTCAGGCAACTTATAACCTGGTCCACTTCTTCAGACTACTTCACGCTAATTTAGATCGATAACAGTAAATTTCCCTAAAACCGATAGAGTAGTTACTAATAAAATCAGTATAAATATGGTAGCTATCTGATTTGTCAAGATTTTCCCAGCCCTTCAACGCACAATTCATTGAGTTCGTGCAGATTTTGTACAGCAAAAAACAGGGATATGGCATGACTAAATCCCTATTAGTAGCTCAGGCAAAGCTAGACTGAACTGTGATGCTAACTCAATCGAAACACGAGAAAGATTCAATCTGCGCTCTGAATAATTTATCACTTTATAATTTGTCACTTTGGCTCGGTAAATGACAGTCGTTCGCCAAACTCTTCATTGTAGCCTTCTTCACCGTGTTCGCTAATATCCATACCTTGAACTTCTGCTTCTGGTTTGAGTCGCAGTCCTACAGTAATATCCAAAATTTTCATTAAGATAAAAGTCCCGATCGCGGCGATCGCGTAAGCAATTAAAACTGCAACAATTTGAACGATAAATTGGTTGAAATTTCCCCGTAACAAACCATCTTTACCAGCTGAATTAACTTCCGTAGTAGCGAAGATACCCGTGAGAATTGCGCCCACTGTTCCGCCCACACCATGCACGGGAAAAGTATCGAGGGAATCGTCAAATTGCAACTTTGCTTTAAAAGTGACGGCATAGAAGCAGACTAAAGCAGCCGACATCAGCATAAATGCCGTATCTGCTGCGGTTTGAGCATTGGCGATCGCTGCATTTACGTCGCTCGGTGCAGCAACTGCTTGTCCCGCAAGTGAGAATATTAGCCCAAAGACAATGGCGATCGCGACGAAACTTTTTGCAACACTGATTTTTCCTTAGACTTCCAACAGTTGTAAAACAATTTCATCTATGCCGCGTGGATACCATTCCATCAATATCTAAGCCATGATTCTGTGTTTGGAGATACATTTTACCTGCTGTCATCCCCCTTGCGATAGAGCAATAAAAAACCTGCTGTCAGTTTAAATTGGATTGAAACTGACAGCAGGTTATTTTTACTTAACTAGCTACAAACTAGAAAAAGTTTAGTTAAAAAGCCTAGTAAGGATTGCTAGATACATCGCCAGCCCGCTTACCCATATTAGTAGCACTAGTATCAGCAAACCCAGTCACATCGGTTTCTTTGAGGAAGCCACTGTATGCCTCCATACCATGTTCGCCAATATCCAAGCCTTCAAATTCCTCTTCGGCAGTCACGCGAATTCCCAAAGTTGCCTTCAGCGCTAACCAGAAGATAGTAGATAACAGGACAGTCATACCACCAACGGTGATGACACCAATGAACTGCGCCCATAGTTGTGAGAAACCACCACCGAGCAGCAATCCTCTGGTAGGTCCCAATCCGTCTTCATACAAGTTCAGCGCTCCACCTGGACCTTCAGCAAATAAACCTACGCACAGAGTCCCGAATATGCCACAGACAAGGTGAACGGAGGTTGCACCTACAGGGTCATCAATTTTGATTTTGTCGAAGAAGGTAACGGAGAAGACAACAATGATACCAGCAATCAGACCAATTACCGCCGACCAAGGCACGCTTACGAAAGCACAAGGAGCAGTAATTGCTACCAAACCCGCCAGAATACCGTTGATAATCATGGACAAGTCAGGTTTACCCAAGTAAAGCCAAGCAACGATAGTAGCAGCAATCCCGCCCATAGAACCAGCTAGGTTAGTCGTGACTGCAATATGAGCAATACTGGGGCTGACTGCCATCGTAGAACCAGGGTTGAAACCAAACCAGCCCAACCACAGAATTAAACAGCCTAGAGTGGCAATACTCATGTTATGCCCGGGCATGGCGACTGAAGTACCATTTTGGTATTTGCCGATTCTTGGTCCTAAGAATGCCGCACCCATCAAAGCCGCCCAACCACCTACAGAGTGGACTACAGTGGAACCAGCAAAGTCCCAGAATCCAGCTTTTGCTAACCAACCGCCACCCCAAATCCAGTGACCTGTAATTGGGTACGCAATCCCGACTAACAATACGCTAAAGATTAAGAAGTCAACAAACTTGATCCGTTCCGCTACAGCACCCGAAACAATCGTAGCAGCAGTACCAGCAAATACAAGTTGGAACAAGAACTTGGCAAGCAAGGGTACTCCTGCCCAGTTGAGCGCACCAAATACGCCTTTGTATGCCTCTGCTGTTGCCGGACTGTTATCTGCTCCCGCTAAGAACCAGCCAGTCGTACCAACGAAGGGATTGCCATCGCCGAACATTAAACCAAATCCAATCGCCCAAAACGCCACGGTAGAAAGGGCAAATACGATCAGGTTTTTTGACAAGACGTTAACAGCGTTTTTCTGACGGCAAAAGCCAGTTTCCAACATCCCGAAACCAGCATTCATAAAAAACACTAAAAAGGCAGCAATACACACCCAAAGAGTATCTATTCCTACCTTGAGATTTTGTAATTCCTCTGCTACTTTATCTTGACTTGCAGGTGCGGCATCTTGGGCAACTGCGGCATAACCCCATGCCAGCACAATAACTACTGTTAGGGGAATGCAAGCCTGCCAAGAAGGAGACAATCGCTTCACCGCCAACTTTAGCTGCGCGAATAGAGATGTATGCTGAGATAAACGCTTCATTCCAGCAGCAGGCAGCCGCTTTCTATTTATTCTGCGTTTATTTTTGGGTCTTAGTTTTAACGTCATCACTTGTAACTATCCTCAAGCGGGCAAAAACTCGATAAAGTGGCTGATTAGCTACCAATTATCGATTCAGAAGCGGCTATATTTAAACTCAATAACCAGATGCTGTCGATCTCGTGGTGTTTTTTCAGTTGTAAGCTAGCTACCACAAAACTTGGCGCTACTCATAGCTGTAGGTTTAAATCTACAAAAAAGTATGCATACACCAGTATGGGCAGATTGAAGTCAACACTTTTACCCGTGAAAACCATTAGCTTGTTGTGTATTAGAATTAAGATTTTGTATTTTTTCTATTTTTGATTCTGTATCATTAGTTACATTAAATCAAGATTTCCTGACAAATCTAAATACAGCAAAATGCAGCCCAGAAAATTCAAACAATGCAACTAGGGCAAAATTATTGCCAGTAATGGGATTGAGTCAAACTGAGTGCTTGAACTGATGCGCTCTCAGTGACTTGACTTCAGATCGCTCCATCTCCGTCCAACCCCTTAAATCCTAGTATATTTTATTACATAGTACTAAGTATATTTAGGTAAGCAAGCATTTTGATTGCACTTACCTTTGCATCATAGACAGCACTCGTGCTTAACTAGAATGTCCGTGGTTTCAATTGATAGTTAGCCCTTGTCGATCGCCACAAGTATCGAATCGAGCTACATGCCAATCGGATTCAATTTATCGCTTATCTGGCTTAACGTAAAGCAGCGAACAAAGAAAGCGATCGCCCTTTGAACAGAAGATTACCTGGTGTTCGATCTCTGTTGTTTGATACCTGTTGTTTGCAGACAGAGTGAGATAACCGTTCTTCATGCTTTCAGCACAAACTCATAGATGATGAACTACAAATTAGCTATGTATTTTTGATAACCTATCTGTTCTAACTTTGCTTGCTTTTCCATCACAGTATTTGCCAAGCTTTGGCGATATTTTTGTACCTTTGTCAATAACTCTGGTTGATGAGCTGCCAAAATTTGTATGGCTAACAAGCCAGCATTTTTCGCATTACCGATCGCTACTGTAGCCACAGGAATTCCCGCAGGCATTTGCACGATTGAATAAAGCGAATCTAGCCCTTGTAAGTGACGGCTAGCCACGGGAACGCCAATCACGGGTAGGGGTGTGAGAGCAGCAACCATACCTGGTAGATGGGCAGCACCACCAGCACCAGCAATAATGACTTTAAGTCCGCGTTGGTGAGCGGATTGGGCATACTCTACCATTCGTTCTGGGGTACGGTGGGCAGAAACGATCGCCACTTCTACGGCTAAAGCAAATTCTTCGCAAACTGCGATCGCATCTTGCATTGTCGGTAGATCGGAGTCGCTACCCATAATAATGCCAATTTGGGGTTGAGTCATAAGAGGAGTGAGGAGTGAGGGATGAGGAGTGAGGAATGCATTGGTTCGACCTGGCGAGAAATAGAGAGATAGGGTTAGTTATAAACTAAATTGGCACTGGAATTGAGATAGATTTTTTGGATAAGGGTGACCGATCGATGACTCATGCAGTAGATATTATTAATGCTCGCGTGCCTGGTTACGCGCAATTGCAGGGAATTCGGATCGACCTACACGGTCAAATTTCCGCAATTGAACCAATGGATCGATTTATTAAAAAAATTCCGCCTGCTAATTTACAAATTATCAATCTAGCAGCCGATCGAATATCTTTGGGTGGAGTCGATTTGCAGATTAACGGGGCGCTAGGATTAGCATTTACAGAATTGCAACCGACTGATATCGATAAATTGCAAAATATATCTGAATACTTGTGGCAACGAGGCATAGATGCTTATTTACCCACATTAGTTACGACTTCTGTAGAAAATATACAGCGATCGCTAGGCGTTATTGCTGACTATATGCAGCAGCAAACCACATCTCTACCAACCGCTCAAGTTTTAGGAGTCCACCTTGAAGGACCATTTTTAAATCCGCAAAAGCGCGGCGCTCATCCAGCAGAATATTTATTACCGCTGACAATTCCATACATTCAGCAACTTTTAGGCGAATACGCTCGCATAGTTAAAGTTATCACCCTTGCCCCAGAATTAGATCCCACGGGCGAAGCCATAACCTATTTGCGTTCTCTCGGTATAACAGTCAGCCTCGGTCATTCCCTTGCCACGGCAACTCAAGCGGAACAAGCCTTTAAACTAGGGGCAACAATGGTGACTCATGCCTTTAATGCTATGCCGGGACTCCACCACAGAGAACCTGGATTGTTAGGTGCTGCCTTGGTACATCCTCATGTGAAATGTGGGTTAATTGCTGACGGACAACATATTTGCCCCACAATAATTCAAGTATTACTCCGCGCTGGCTGTTACGAACGAGGAATCTTTCTTGTCAGCGATGCCTTAGCACCTCTGGGGCTTTCAGACGGTGTTTATCCTTGGGATACGCGGCAAATAGACGTGAAAAACGGTACGGCTAGACTGTTCGATGGTACTTTGGCTGGTACGACTCTACCACTACTCGTAGGAGTCCAGAACCTAGTTCGCTGGGATCTTTGTGACGTAGATACAGCGATCGCACTTGCCACCACCGTACCGCGACAGGCGATCGATCTTCCCACAATTCAACTCGGTACTCCCTTTCATCAACTCCTACGCTGGCAGATAAAACCAGACAGCCAAGAACTGACGTGGAAGAGATTGCAGTGACATATAGTGATAAATTTAAGGTTTGTGAACCAAAATAATAACCTATCTATATGACTGCAACAGACGATAAAACAATTGTTAAAGAATATTTCAATACAACGGGATTTGACCGCTGGCGACGGATTTATGGTATTACCAATGACGTTAACAAAGTCCAACTCGATATTCGCAACGGACACCAACAAACTGTAGATACTGTTATTGGGTGGTTGCAAGCAGATGGCAATTTATCGGAAATATCTATTTGCGATGCAGGATGTGGAGTGGGTAGCCTCAGCATTCCTCTGGCGCAGGCAGGTGCTAGGGTGTACGCTAGCGATCTGTCAGAAATGATGGTATCAGAAGCCAAAGACAAAGCTAGAGCAGAATTGGGAGATTTGGTTAATAATCTGACTCTGACCGTGCAAGATTTAGAAACACTAAGCGATCGCTATCATACTGTGATTTGTCTTGATGTTTTAATCCATTATCCTCAAGAACAAGTAGAGCAAATGATTTCTCATCTTTGTTCTTTAGCACAGACGCGCATAATTTTGAGTTTTGCCCCAAAAACTTTTGCGCTTAGTTTGCTGAAAAAAGTTGGTAGTTTCTTTCCTGGTGCAAGTAAAGCTACCCGTGCTTATTTACACCCAGCATCAACAGTCATCAAAATTTTAGAAAAAAACGGTTTTTCCGTGCAGCGTCAGGCAATGACAAAGACTCGCTTCTATTTTTCTCGTTTAATAGAAGCAACTCGAAAATGATTTCCAAATCGGAATTAATTATAAAGCCAGCAAGTCCTTGAATTAAGAGATGAAATAATAAGAAAGTCTGGAATATAGGTTATTGGCTGATGGGTCAATTCTTTCTGGCGATCGCTGCTATATTTGGTGGTTTATCTGTTGGTGTAGGAGCCTTTGGCGCTCATGCTCTAAAAGAAAAATTAACTGAGCGATCGCTAGAAATTTTTGAAACTGGTGCTAGATATCAAATGTATCATGCTCTAGCACTTCTATTCGTGGCTTTATTAATTAGAACCAGTGGCGAACAATTTGCTCAGCCTGCATTAATAGCCGCTGGCTGGAATTTTATTATTGGAATTCTAATTTTTTCCGGCAGTTTGTACGCCTTAAGCTTAACAGGAATTAAGGTCGTCGGTGCAATTACTCCACTAGGAGGAGCAGCTTTTATTGCTGGGTGGGGTGCATTGGCGATCGCTGCCTTAAATAATAAGTAAGTTAAGTAAGTAGTGAAGAGTGGCGATGAACGCTGGTGGCTAGCTACTCACAAATGATAAATAACAAATTCATCTGTCGTAAGTTGAAATCTCCATATCTGTCTCTAGCAAGGTTAAGTGAGGCGATCGCTGCACTAAAACTATGAAAGAGGTTACAAAAGTTTACCTCGCCAGCTAGCAAGCAGCAATTATTGCAATCGGAGAGTTTTATGACTTACGCGACTGATGAAAGTACAAAGCGATCGCTAGAGCAGTTTAGCCGTTATGATGCCGATACTCAACTTGGATTGTTGTGGTTTGGGTATCTAGATCTTAAAGATAAGCTAACACCTGCAAACGAAACTTCCACACAGGATACCGCAGCAGCAGTATTCGATCAATTTGTTGCACTGTCACAAGAAGAACAGCTGCAAGCACAGCGCGATATTGTTAATCGTGCTGACACAGATCTTAGCCGTGCCTACAGTGCTTTGGCTTCTAGTGGCAAATTAGATCTTTGGTTGCGCTTAGCACAAGGAATGGAAGACGGTAGAATTATCGGCGTGCCATCTGATTACGAACCACCCGCAGAAACAAATGAGTTTGTAGAGCAAATCAAGCAGCTTGAATTTGAGCAGCGACTGAATTTTATGCGTAGCGCTGTTGTCGAGATGGGTGCTAAATAAGCGATCGTCATTTTCAGAATAATTAAGACAACACGTTAAATCGTAAATAAGCATTGGGGCGCACGGGTAGGGGCGCACGGGTAGGGGCGCACAGCTGTGCGCCCCTACTTATGTAAAATATGATTTAGCGATCGCAGGTAATTATTATGAGTTCCGCCGCAATTCTCCAAAACTACATTAACGGTGAATGGTGCGACTCTAGTGCAACTGAATATCTAAAAGTCATCAATCCTGCCACAACCGAGTTACTCGCTCAAGTTCCCTTGGGGACATCCGCCGACGTAGATCGAGCTGCTACCGCTGCCGCTAACGCTTTTAGCAGTTGGCGACGCACTCCAGCCACGGAGCGAATTCAATACTTATTTAAACTCAAATCTCTATTAGACGAAAATTTTGAAGACATAGCTCGGACAATTACTCAAGAATGTGGCAAGACTTTGGAAGAGTCAAAAGGTGAAATGCGCCGAGCAATTGAGAATGTGGAGGTTGCCTGCGGCATCCCAATTTTGATGCAGGGACAGTACTCGGAAGATATTGCTAAAGGAATTGACGAATTTGTCATCCGCCAACCTGTAGGAGTTGCCGCAGTTATTGCACCGTTTAATTTCCCGGGAATGATCCCGTTTTGGTTTTTACCTTATGCGATCGCCTGTGGTAATACATATATTATCAAACCTTCAGAGAAAGTCCCGCTGACAATGCAAAAAGTCATGCACCTGATAGAACAAACGGGACTACCAAAGGGTGTTGTCAATTTGGTTAACGGTGCAAAAGAAGTTGTCGATGCGATTTTAGATTCTCCCGTGATTCGGGCGATTAGTTTTGTCGGTTCTACACCTGTGGCTCGATACGTATACAGTCGCGCCACTGCCAATGGCAAACGCGCCCAATGTCAAGGAGGAGCAAAAAACCCAGTCATCGTATTGCCAGATGCAGACATAGACATGACTACTCGAATTGTTGCCGATAGTGCTTTCGGTTGTGCGGGACAGCGTTGCTTGGCGGCTTCGTTAGCGGTGACGGTAGGAGAAGCAGGAAAAACATTTACAGAGGCGATTGCTCAAGCGGCGACTTCTCGCGTTGTCGGTTATGGTTTAGATTCAGGCGTGCAGATGGGACCTGTAATTACAGCTGAAAGTCAGTCGAGAATTAAGCACTTAGTAGAGCAAGGCATCACCGCAGGGGCAAAACCATTAGTAGACGGTCGAGAGTCGCTAATTTCCGATTATCCTGATGGTTATTTTATTAAACCGACAATTTTACAAGATCTCGATCCAGCAGGTGCGATCGCCCGTACTGAAATTTTTGGTCCCGTTTTAGGACTGATTCACCTCGACAGCATAGAAGCGGCGATTCAGTTTATCAACAGCGGTCAGTATGGTAACATGGCTTGCTTGTTTACGTCCTCTGGCGCAGCCGCACGAAAATTTCGCTACGAAGCCGAAGTTGGTAATATCGGGATTAATATTGGTGTTGCCGCACCGATGGCATTTTTTCCCTTTAGCGGTTGGAAGGAAAGCTTCTTTGGGGACTTGCACGGACAGGGACACCATGCAGTTGAATTTTTTACCCAGACTAAAGTTGTTGTAGAGCGCTGGCGACAAAATTGGTCGAGACAGTTTTGAAAAAGTCAAAAGTTAAAAGTCAAAAGTCAAAATAATATCGCCTTATACGTACGCCAATATCTTAACAACCCAGAACTATTTGAACCTGGTGGCAGTGTCATTTTTGTAGTTCCTATGCTAAGTTTTTTTCATTTTGAGCGACTTTAAACAATTTTGCGAACGGTTCATAGTTTAAATGCCTCGAAAGTCATTGGTGGTGACTCTCTGAGGCATTTGGCTTGTTATACGATATATAGATGGCTCGGTTATTCCCAGTAGGATGTAGCTATCTTTCTAGCTAGCAACCGTAACTTTACCAATCATTCCAGCACCACGATGAGGTTCGCAGTAGAAGGTGTAGTCTCCAGCAGGAGCATCAGCGGGAATAGTGGTTGAAACTGATTGACCTGGGGTCATCAGTAGTTGCTTGTGGGACAAGGATTTTGCCAAATCTGCACTCTTGTTAGGAGTGCCAGCTGTATCGAAAACAACGTTGTGGGGAGGCACTTTGTTGTTTACAAACTCAATGGTGTCCCCTGGCTTTACAGTCAGCTTGGATGGCTCAAACGCCAGCATCCCTTTATCTGTACCTAACTTAACTTGAAAAGTTTCAGCAGCGGCAGGGGCAGAAAAGAATGCAAAGCTACTAGCAACCAAAACGATGGTTAAAACAGCTAAACCCAAGCGCCGCAAAGTTGCAGCAAATAGTTTCATGACCTTCTCCAAACAGGTTTGACAATTTGTCATACTTAATTTTATCAACTATGGATGTTAATTCTTCATTCTCTTTCTGGCTAATTTATTCTCACTCTCACGACATAGGCTTAAAAGCAGCAGGCAGCAGTCGGAAGTAGCCCATAACTAGTTTGCTATGAGGCGATCGCCTCTGCTTTTAGCCTCAATAGGTGAAACCCGAAGCCACAGCTTTTAATCAATCTGTAATATCTTCATAATCCGACCAGCAGGATCACGGAAGAATTCCCAAAATTTTAAGCTTATTTTAATAAATAGAGATGCGCTCCTAGAACTATAAGTAGCTACTGCTAATTACAATTCAGCCGCACCGGATAAATTTGGTGATGTTCAATAGCTGCTACCCAGTCATTTGTGCTTCATCTTTACCAAATGACCAATGACAAATTTATTGTCAGCTTTATCTAAAATTTCTATTTGACCATATATGAAACAATTACTGAGGCTGTTTCTTCCCCTTGCTGGAATAGCTCTATTTCAGACAACCGCGATCGCTCAAGAAGCAGATGGGTGTTTTATGCTTGACTCTGCCGGACAGACAATTGACTTATCTACTGTTTGCGGTCTACCAAAAAAAAATTCGGCTCACGCTAGCGAATTTCAAGCAAAAATCAAGCGCCGCGAAAGTGGAATACCAGTTATTGACGTAACTTTTAACGGTCAACAAAAATTTGAGATGCTTTTAGATACTGGGGCTTCTCAAACCACCATCACGACTGAGATGGCGCAAGCGTTAGGAGTCGTTCCAATTGGTACGCACAAAGCACAAATTGCCAATGGCGATATTGTAGAATTCCCCATTGGACAGGTAGCTTCGATGAGTGTCGGCAAGGCTATAGTTCGCGAACCAAAAGTTTCGATTACTGAAGGAGATCCACTATTGGGACAGAACTTCTTTGAAGATTATGACGTAACGATTAGGCGAGATGTGGTGGAATTTCAGCCACGTTAATCGGTTCTCGCAAAAACTCGGTCGTACTGCAAGACAATTTCTGCAATGACTTGAGTAATACTCTTACCATCAGTAATAATCTCAACTGCCCCAGCAGCTTTTTTTAATGGCGCAACCTCGCGATTGCTATCCTGCCAATCTCGCGCGGCGATATCCCGTTCTAATTGTTCCAAGCTCACCTGTGGTTGTCCTTGAGCTAAAAAGTCTTGCTGCCGCCGTTTAGCTCTTTCTTGCACGGAAGCCGTTAAGAAAATTTTCAGGTCGGCATCGGGAAAAACCTGCGTGCCGATGTCTCGTCCTTCCGCCACCAAGCCGCCTTTCTGTCCCCACTGCTGCTGTTGCTTGACTAAGACTTGCCGCACTTCTGGAATTGCCGCGATCGCAGATACATTTGCCGTTACTGCCAAACTACGAATCGCTGAAGTCACTTCGCGATCGTTAATCCAAACTCTTACGGGTTGCGCTGCATCTAGGCTAGCAGCCAGTTGAATTTCGCACCGATTTGCTAATTCCGCGATCGCACACCGATCCGTAACTGAAATTCCCGACTCTAGAACCAACCACGTTAAGGCGCGGTACATAGCTCCCGTATCGAGGTAGACTAACCCCAACTCCCGCGCTACCGACCGCGATACAGTTGATTTGCCGACTCCTGCCGGACCATCAATGGCGACAATCGGCTGGCGATCGCGCAAAATTATATTATCGATCAACCGCGTCGTTCCTACTCGTGCGGCAACCGCGATCGTGCCTGCTTCCTCTACTCTATTCACTGGTCGTAACGTATCAGGATGTACTAACTCCAGATACTCTACTGCCACTCCCTCAGCCAGCGCAAGTACTTGCTCTACAGTTGTTAATAAAGTTTGGCGATCGCGCTTTCCAGCAATAAAAGCTGCTTGAGCGTGCTGCAAACCGCGATATATATATGATGCTCGTTCTCTTTGTTCTGGGGTTAAATACTGATTGCGAGAACTCATTGCCAACCCCGATGCTTCCCGCACTGTAGGACAGCCAACGATCTCGACTGGCAAACTTAAATCTCGCACCAACCGCCGAATAATGGCTAACTGCTGTCCGTCTTTCTGACCAAAATACGCTCGACTCGGCTGGACTATATTGAATAGTTTTGTCACAATCGTCGCCACACCCTGAAAATGCCCTGGACGCGATTCACCGCACAATACTGAGGTCATTTCTGGGGGTGGAATAATTTGGGTGAGTTGGTAGTTGGTAGTTGGTAGTTGGTAATTGGTAATTACTCCCTTGTCTCCCTTGTCTCCCTTGTCTCCCTTTACTCTCTCCCCAATCCCCAGATCCTCGGCAGTGGGAGCAAAGATAATGTCAACGCCTGCTTGCTCGCAGAGTTGGCGATCGCTTTCTAGTTGACGCGGGTATTGTTGATAATCTTCTGTAGGTGCGAATTGTAGTGGGTTGACAAAAATGCTGACTACCACAATGTCATTTTCCTGCCGCGCCCGTTGCATCAAGCTTAAATGTCCGGCGTGTAAAGCACCCATCGTCGGAACTAAACCGACGGTAATCTCAGCTGAAGCGGCTAGATTTCGCTTAGCTTCTGCTTTCAACACGCTTAAGTAACAGCGTAACGCTGCAACCGTTGCAAACAGGCGCACCAATACCCCCTCTGTTTTAGTCTCAACCCGACTCTATTGTAGAGCAGATCGGAAGAGGGGGAGGGACGCAGGAGAAGTCATAAGTCTTAAGTCGCAAGTGTTTTTACTCACGACTCTTAAGAACTAGCTATAAACCACTGGTCACTGGTCACTGGTCACTGGTCACTGTTCCCCTACCTTCCCAAGATTTCAACTCGCACAGGGGCAACACCCGAACCAGCCATACCGAGGACGCGGGCGGCGGCGGCGGAGAGGTCGATAATGCGACCGCCAATGTAGGGACCGCGATCGTTGATGCGGACTACAATTGAGCGACCCGTTCCCGCGTGGGTGACTCGTACCCGCGTTCCGAAGGGTAAGCTTTTGTGGGCAGCAGTAAGGGCATTTTGGTTGTAAGTTTCGCCGTTAGCCGTGCGATTGCCGTGGAAACCAGGACCGTACCAAGAGGCAACTCCATTCAGGACGGCACGCACTGGTGCGAAAGCAATATTTTGTGGCTGCGATCGCTTGGGTTCTGGCATTCCTGCCACTTCTTTGAGGGGCGGAGCATTTCCTAAAAGTCGTCGCAAGCGGTTAGTGGCTTGTAATGCCTCGTCTGATAGTTTTTTCTTGTTCTGCTCTGGTAGCCTGGTATCTGCATCAACTGCTACCAGTTTTTTGCCGTCAATTGCAATTTCATAGCGTTCTGATGCTTTTTTGGCATTAGATTTGCCAGTGTCGTTCCATTTGACTGTAATTTTGCTGGCATCGACACCATCTGCACTTATTTGGTTGAGTCTAGCTGCTACTGCTGCTGCCTGCCAAATGGGGGCGTTATTCGCTGAAGTTGGCTCGACGCTGGGTAACTTGCCTGTGGTTGCTACTTGGGTTGTTTTGTCAGCAGCATGTTCGGCACTTTGGGTTTGTCCGACTTTGGTAGCGTTTGCTGCTTGTTTGTCGCCTAAAAATGTCAGTACGGGTATGTTACGCACGTACAGCGTCACTGCTTGGCGATCGCCCCTTTCGTGGGGTTGGATTCTGGCGATCGTGGCTTCTTTAGCTTTAGATTCGCCTCTGGACTGGGTTTCGCCTACTTTCTCAACATTCTGCGGTTGAGCCTGCACTGCTGAGGAGATCTCCTGTCTGTTATCTCTTGAAGAATCTGCATTCAGCGATTCTGCATAACATGACAGGGGTACGCCTACGGCAGTAGTAAGCAGAGCAACGGTTGTTAATAAAATTTGCTTTTTCATGCTTCCGTTGTGAATTGCACTCCTCGACTTCGGCAAAAGTTACGTGGGGACACCACTTGAATGGTCTCAAATTAACCCACTAACTCGTACTCATTACGCTTTTATGTTGAAGTTTCAACTGCAACAGACTACCACGAAGTTTTTGCATTGAGGATCGGTAATGTCAAGGGGAAATTGTTAATTTTAATAAAAAGTTTTTGTAAAGCGATGCATAACATCTTTGCAGAGAGGCAAATTCAGCTTTTCTGTCTCTCTAACCAGACAACTTATTTTTTTAATAAAATTAATATTACTTAAAATACTTAAAAAAGAGTAAAAGTAAATAAATATTGGTTTAAAACTTAACTTTTTAGCTATAAAGTGATATTTAGATTGGCGATCGCCCTCAAGCAACACGTAGAATGCGAATGCTGTCGCGCAGCAAAATTAAGATAAAATGCTGATGCGTGAAGCAGAGCTATCTGCCGCATTGAGGAAACTGGCAGCATGGATTATCGAGCAGCAGGAGTTGATGTTGAAGCTGGTAGGGCGTTTGTTGAAGGCATCCGCCAGCTAGTGCATCGTACCCATCGCCCAGAAGTGATTGGAGGATTGGGAGGTTTCGGAGGTTATTTTCAACTCCCTAGTGGTTACACGGAGCCAGTTTTAGTCTCTGGGACAGATGGAGTTGGGACAAAATTGAAACTTTCTCACGCGCTCAATCGTCACGACACGATAGGAATCGATTTAGTCGCGATGTGCGTGAATGATGTACTGACTTCTGGAGCAGAACCGCTGTTTTTCTTGGATTATTTAGCAACGGGAAAGCTCAACTCGGAGCAACTGACACAAGTAGTGAGTGGCATCAGTTTGGGATGTCAAAAGGCGGGGTGTGCGCTGTTGGGGGGTGAAACCGCTGAAATGCCTGGTTTTTACCAGGCAGGAGAGTACGATCTAGCGGGTTTTTGTGTGGGAATTGTCGAAAAGAGCAAGTTGCTCGATGGTTCTAGGGTACAAATAGGGGATGTGGCGATCGCGCTTGCCAGTCAGGGTGTCCACAGTAACGGCTACAGTTTGGTGCGGAAAATTGTTGAGGTGGGGGAATATGCTTGGAGCGATCGCCCAGAAGAGTTTTCCGGTCAAAGTTTGGGGGAAGTTTTTCTAACACCAACGCGGATTTATGTCAAGCCCGTACTGGGTGCGATCGCCTCTGGGATAGAAATTCATGCAATGGCACATATTACGGGTGGAGGAATACCGGAAAATTTACCCCGTTGTCTGGGTGCAGGGCAATCGATTCGCGTGGATGTGAATAGTTGGACAACTCCCCCAGTATTTCAGTGGCTGGCGAAAGTTGGTGGAGTCAGTCAAAAAGAGATGTTCAATACTTTTAATATGGGGATTGGCTACGTGGCGATCGTTCCTCCTCAAGCTGTAGAAGAGACGCTGCGGTGGTTTGACTCTCAGGATGTCGAGGGGTTTGTCATTGGAGAAGTCATTGCTGGTGGTGGAACCGTTGAGGGTATACCTAAAGACTGAAATTCTCAAGGTAGAAAAGCAGGTGATGATAATATAATTGTCATGAAATTTTAACTTTTATGACGATCATTGCTCTGCCAATTTTTGGCTCTGACTCTCTCAGCCTAGTTGCTAAGTTTTGAGCATCTAGACATTTAGAGTGGGCAGTGAGTTGAAATACTCAAAACCAATGTCAAACCGCAAAGAACATCTTGAGCATTTACCTCACGCTGAAGCAGCCGATCGCGCAATTCGCTTAAAGCAGCATAACCGCCTATTTGCCTTACTTTCGCTGGCGG
Source organism: Chroococcidiopsis sp. CCALA 051 (assembly GCF_003015105.1). Classification (NCBI taxonomy): domain Bacteria; kingdom Bacillati; phylum Cyanobacteriota; class Cyanophyceae; order Chroococcidiopsidales; family Chroococcidiopsidaceae; genus Chroococcidiopsis; species Chroococcidiopsis sp. CCALA 051. Next base: position 18,142 of record NZ_PYCI01000005.1, read on the forward strand.
CGGGTCTAATTTTTCTGCAAGGATATACGATCGCTCCCCTGATTCCGCGTTTGGCAGAAGTATTTAACGTTCCAGTTCAAGAAATTGGCATTATCGTTCCAGCCTATATGCTGGCTTACGCGCTGATGGCACTGTTCTACGGCGTGCTGTCAGATCGATTTGGCAGATGGTCGGTGATTCGCATCTCGCTCATCATTTTTGTCATCTGCACGGCTTTGACTGCAACAGCTCAAACAGCTTCGCAAATGGTAATTTGGCGGCTGCTGACAGGACTGGGTGCTAGTGGAGTGATTCCACTCACGTTTGCCTTAATTGGCGATTTGTTTCCATTCGACCAGCGAGGTAGTAAATTAGGGCTGGTTTTCGCAGCTATGGAAGGGGGAATGGCAGCGGGTTCTGCGGGTGGCGCGATCCTCGAACCATTTATTGGGTGGCGATCGCTATTTATCGGGACGGCTGTTTTCGCTGCTTTCGTCCTTTGGCGGCTGCATCTTTACGGCGCTTTATTCGATACAGCCAAAGTAGAAAAATTACCGACGATTCGCCAGATATTTAGAGGCTATAGCCAGATCTTAAGCAGTTTTCGCGGTAAACGGACTTATGCCTATGTTTTATGGAACGGCATCTACCACTCTGGCGTGTATACATGGCTGGGGTTGTACTTGTCGCAACGCTACAACATGGATGCATTGAGCATTGGTCTGACCATTCTCGGCTATGGTATTCCTGGGTTGCTGCTCAGTTCTCTAATTGGACGAGCCGTGGATCGTTGGGGACGGCGTTGGTTGGTTCCAGCAGGATTAATTATGGCAGCCTTAGCGGGAATTGCGATGATTTTTGAGATTCCCCCGATTGGAACGACGATCGCAGTTCTCGTTTTATCTTTAGGGTACGACCTGACGCAACCTTTATTTGTGGGTATCGTGACTGACTTGGGAGATAGTAATAGTTTAGGTCAAACAATGGGACTCAAAGTGTTTGTCCTGTTTGCTGGATTTGGCATTGGCAGCCTGATATTCGGGGAACTGTTGCTGTTTGGATTTGGCGCCTCACTTGCCGTTTTTGGTGGCATTCAGTTGATTAGCGGCGCGATCGCAATTAAGCTATTCTGGCAGGAAGTCCCGTATCGGTTGCGATCGAACTTCTAATTAGCAAGCTATATAGAGATTAACTAGCTACCTTTGCTATTTATCCTTGATTCCTATCTTCTATGTTCTTGAGAGGAGAATTCAACAATTGCTTTGCCCTTTGGATGCGATAAAGATACAGAGAACTTTTTTGATTTTCAGTTTCTATTTGAGCGATTGTGTCATCCATTAATAGCGTCAGTGCTTCAAGCTGTCGGCAAGTTTCACGTAAACGATTGACTGACCGAGCAAACGCATCTTTATTTGGCTGTTGAATTCTCTGTGTCATGGTAGATTCAAATCTCTTCTAACTTCTTGAATGCTAGCATCTGCTGCTGCAAGAGTTGCTTGAGCTTGCTCAATTGTTATTTCTAATAAATCTAGGATAGTAGTGGACGCTAGTGGTTGAGATTCCCCAACCCTTAACAGAATTCCGTGCAGACGAGAGTAAGGATCTGTTAGCCGTTCTCTGAGATTGTCAAGTTGTTCAAGCGTAGGTATTGTTTGTTCTGTCTCGCCATACTCCTCTAAAATTGCCCAGCCTACTGCTGTTGTTTGGTTAATTAGCTGCCACAGTTGTCGCTTTAAGCTGAAAATTGTGTCTATAGTTTCGTCAGGTAAATTTGCCATAGGCTAGATCCTGTAGTAGTAACAGCCTATGCCAGTATGTCATCTTCTGCGTGGAACAGCGCGAGCTAACCCCTACGAATTCCCCCAACAGCCAGACGACAACTATAACTGCAATAATTCTAGAATCAGCAAAGTCCTTCACGCGGCGGTCATGGCTCAACGTTCTCGCTTTTCTAAACTCCTCAATTACCTGCGTCCCCACTGGAAACAAGTTCTCTTAGGGGTTGTGGCTTTATTTGTAGTAAACGCCGTCGGAGTATACATTCCACTATTAATTCGCGACATTATCGAGCGCCTTCAGGGAGAATTTAGGTTCGACCAAGTCTTACAGTTTGTCGGATTGATAATTGTTTTGAGTTCTGTCATGTGGGTAATCCGCATGGTATCGCGGATTGCCCTGTTTGGTGCAGGACGACAAGTCGAATTTGACTTGAAACAAAAGCTATTTCAACATCTTTTGAAGCTGGAACCTACCTATTTCAACACAAATACAGCGGGAGATTTGATCAACCGCGCTACGAGTGATGTCGAAAATATTCGGCGGTTGGTAGGTTTTGCAGTGCTGAGTATTGTCAACACGATCTTTGCTTATGCGTTGACGCTACCTTTCATGTTACAAATTAATGTCGAACTGACTCTTGCTGCTGTAGCAATTTATCCAGTGATGTTGATCGTGGTACAGTTATTTAGCGATCGCCTCCGTAACGAACAAGCAGAAGTCCAAGAAGAACTATCTGACATTAGCGAATTAATTCAAGAAGATATGAGCGGGATGGCATTAATTAAAATCTACGCTCAAGAAACAAACGAACGCCTAGCTTTTCGGCAAAATAATTCCAGGTTATTAGGGGCAAATTTAAAACTCGCCAAAACTCGTAATACTTTGTTTCCCCTAGTTGGAGGTTTTTCTTACGTTAGTCTGCTCTTATTATTGTGGTTTGGAGCGGGAAAAATTGCAAATAACAGTTTAAGTGTTGGTGATTTTATAGCACTCATACTTTATGTCGAAAGACTCGTTTTTCCCACCGCTTTACTTGGGTTTACCATTACAGCTTATCAAAGAGGAGAAGTCAGTATCGATCGCGTTGAATCTGTTCTGGCAGTCAAACCTCAGATTTACGATACACCCGACGCAATTTCAATACCAAAAGAAGAAATAAAAGGAAAGTTAACAGCACGCAATTTGAGCTATACATATGCTGGTTCTAGTACGCCATCCCTAAAAAATGTCAGTTTTTCGATTCAACCAGGGGAGACAGTCGCAATTGTAGGACCAATTGGTGCGGGAAAATCAACTTTAGCCAATGCTTTACCTCATCTATTAGAAATTGCCTCAGAACAACTATTTTTAGATGGACAAGATATTACCCAAATTACATTGAAAGATTTACGTCGCGCGATCGCCTACGTACCACAAGATAGTTTTCTCTTCAGTACCACAATTAAAAATAATATTCGCTATGGCGATCCGCTCGCAGAACAATCTGATGTAGAATACTGCGCCAAGCAAGCTCAAATTCATCCTGAGATTCTCAATTTTCCGCAGCAATACGAAACAATTGTGGGCGAACGAGGGATTACCCTTTCCGGTGGACAAAGACAGCGTACAGCGCTTGCTAGAGCTTTGCTTGTCGATGCTCCGGTACTAATTTTAGACGATGCCTTATCTAGCGTTGACAATCAGACTGCAACAGCGATTTTAGATAATCTTTCCACGGGAACCGATCGCAAAACTGTGATATTTATCTCTCATCAGCTATCAGCTGCGGCTACTGCTGACAGGATTTTGGTAATGGATCGGGGTGCGATCGTCCAATCTGGCACGCATGAAGAACTAGTTCAACAACCAGGGTTATATCAAAATTTGTGGAACCAGCACCAATTACAAGAGATTTTGCAGTAAACCGGAACTAGTTGTAGTAGAACGCGCCAAAAGCAAGTGCAATGATGATGGGGATAATAATTGGTAGAGCGACTATCAATCCCCATTTACCAAAACGAATTTCTTGACCGTCAGATTTTAGCAATGCGATTACACCCGCAGTTCCCATCACAACCCAGATACAACCAAAGACGATGAAAATAACGAATTGAGAGTCTTCCATTTCTTTCAATTTAATTGCTGTTTAATGTAAGTTTTATGCTGATAGCAACAGTATAGTATCTCCATTTTTGGTAGCTTTTTCCAACGCTCGGTCATAGCTAGATAATTTTGCCTTTCTACCCAATTTTTTTAGTTGAGCAAAATTAAGAACAGTTTCACCTCTCTCTAAGGATGCGATCTGGTGGTATGATAATCTCCTCAATCAAGTCGGTTCTAGCAGGGAGCAGCTGCTAGAGGTAATGGGGAAAGTTCGGTGTAAGTCCGGCGCTGTCCCGCAACTGTAATTGGTAGTTGGTAGTTGGTAATTGGTAGTTGGTAATTTTTGCTCAGAATTTCCCGACTCTCGATTCCCGATTCCCGACTCCCGCATGAGTCAGAATACCCACCGATAGAAATTGTTTAACTCACATCCTTCGCGAGGTACGGATGATGTCTAAAGTTTTGATGTCTCAAATTTTGCAACTATTTTGGCGCTACTTAGGGTTAATTGCAACCGCTTTAACGATCGCATTTTTTGCCATACCCCAACCAGCGTATGCCCATCACGCGATTGGTGGCAAGACTCCGGTAAATTTATTTGAAGGTTTCTTGTCAGGACTGGCTCACCCTGTTATCGGTTTAGATCATTTAGCTTTTGTCGTGGCAATTGGATTACTTGCAGTCGGACAACGGCGCGGTGCTTTAATTCCGGCTGGGTTTGTTGTGGCGGCGATGTTGGGGACAGTTATTCACGTCTTCCAAATCGATTTACCTGCGGCTGAGGTCGCGATCGCTGTTTCTGTTATTATCTTTGGGGCAATGCTGGTGTGGCGAGATCGTCCTCATTGGTTGATAACGTTGGGGTTGGGTGCGATCGCGGGATTGTTTCACGGTTACGCTTACGGAGAAGCTATTATCGGGGCGCAAATGTTTCCTCTATTTGCCTACTTGTTGGGTTTTACTCTAATCCAATATGGTGTTGCTTTAGTTGCCTTTTTAGTAGGAAATTTAGCATTGCAGAAATCTGCTAATTCTAGTCCTGCTTGGTTAAGATTATCTGGTTTAGCAATCTGTGCGATCGGCGTGGTATTCTTGACTTCCTCGGTGATGGGTTAAAAGTTAAGTAGTGGCAATCGCCGCCAGTGAATTAATTCACTGGCTTATAGCTCAAGTCGGATAAAGCCGACTACGATTGATTTCTAGTCTACTGAAGTAGACTTTTGCTGTTAGCCTCAGACTTAAGTTCGAGGCGGGTCTGAATACTAATTGAGAATGCTCACTGGTCACTGGTCACTGGTCACTGATAGCTCCCCACTCCCTCAATACTTGTGAGACAATGCTGTTTGTCGATCGCAGGCTAATTTCAATTAGAATCCAATGGCTACAAAAATTCCCGTTACAGTCGTTACTGGTTTCTTAGGCAGCGGCAAAACAACTCTCATCCGTCATTTGTTGCAAAATAATCAGGGACGGCGCATTGCTGTTTTAGTCAATGAGTTTGGCGAGTTGGGGATAGATGGGGAATTATTGAAATCTTGCCAGGTTTGTCCAGAAGAGACAAGCGACAATTCGGGAGTCGGAACGGAAGATTTGCCTCAGATTGTGGAATTAACAAATGGTTGTCTGTGCTGTACGGTACAAGAGGAATTCTTGCCGACGATGCTGGAGTTATTAAAACGCCGAGATAGTATAGATTGTATTGCGATCGAAACTTCTGGGTTAGCTTTACCAAAACCATTGGTGAAAGCTTTTCGCTGGCACGAGATCCGCAATGCTGCTACGGTGGATGCAGTGGTGACGGTGGTAGATTGTGCTGCTGTTGCCGCCGGAACGTTTGCTAGCAATCCGCAGGCGATTGAGTTGCAAAGACAGGCAGATGAGAGTTTAGAACACGAAACCCCATTACAGGAATTATTTGAAGACCAGTTGGCTTGTGCAGATTTAGTTGTATTGAATAAAACTGACTTGATTGATGCAACAACGCAAGCCGAAGTTTTAAAGTTGGTGCAACAAGAACTACCGCGACAGGTAAAAATGGTAACAAGCGATCGCGGTCAAATCGATCCTACAATTTTGTTGGGTTTTCAAGCTGCGGCTGAAGATGATTTGTCCAATCGTCCTAGCCATCACGACACGGAAGAAGACCACGAACACGAAGAAGAAATTACTTCAACCCATGTTGTGTTAAATCGCACATTTGAACCTAATGCTTTACAAAACCAGTTGCAAGTATTAGCAAAAGAACAAGATATTTATCGGATTAAAGGTTTTGTCGCTGTTGCAAATAAACCAATGCGTCTGGTTTTACAAGGCGTGGGGACGCGATTTGACCAATTTTACGATCGCTTGTGGCAACCTGAAGAAATGCCGCAAACTCGATTGGTTTTTATCGGTCGCAGTCTCAATCCTACTACAATTGAATCTCAATTAGTAGCTTTGCCGAACTAAAATTGCACTCTTGTTAGGGTGGATCGATCGCACACCCTAACAGACTATGTATTGCGTTCAATCTTCAAGAACAATAACGATTTATCTATAGTTAAAAGAATTAAGAATATCTTAATTTTGTATCTTAAATGACCATTGTATAGAGGATGATACAATAAGCTGAGCTATTACTCTATGCTTATAGAAATAATCCTATAGCATGGGATTGTAGCAGCCTAACTATCAGGTTGAATTGTATGGACTGGTCATTAGAATCGCTAGATCGAGACAACGCCAGTGCGTCACAATTGGAGGAGTTGACGATCGCCGAAACGGTTGATTTGACGAATTGCGATCGCGAACCGATTCAGATTCCTGGTTCTATCCAGCCTCACGGTATACTTTTTGTCCTACAAGAACCTGACTTAATCGTTTTACAAGTTAGCAAGAATGTTTCCGATATCATTCAAGTTTCAGCTCAAGAATTACTAGATAAACCATTAAGTAATCTACTCAATTTAAAGCATATTAATTCGATAAAACAATGTTTATCGCAGGAATTTGATAGTGTAAACCCCTTAAAAATAGCCATAAAAGCTCAAAACAAAACTTTAGTTTTTGATGGAATTATTCATCGCAATATAGATAATTTACTGGTTCTAGAAATAGAACCAAGAAGAACGAATAAAAGTAGAGACTTTTTTGATTTTTATCATTTAGTCAAAAACCCGATCGATCGGATGCAAAAGGTACATACTTTAGCAGAGATGTGCCAAATTGCTGTGAAAGAAGTCAGAAAACTGACGAACTTCGATCGCGTCATGGTTTATCGTTTTAATTCTGAAGGTGCTGGCACGGTTATAGCGGAAGATAAACGCGAAGATTTGACTTCTTATCTTGGCTTAAACTATCCTGCTTCCGATATTCCTAAGCAAGCCAAGCATCTTTATACCTTAAATCTCCTCCGACTCGTTCCCGATGTCAATTACGAACCTGTAGAAATTATTTCTACCGATTCAGATAACAATAAGACTTTGGATTTGAGTCTTAGTATTTTACGTAGCGTTTCTCCGATCCATATTGAGTATTTAAAAAATATGGGGGTCGGCGCTTCTATGTCTATTTCTTTGGTGAAAAATAAAAAATTATGGGGATTGATTGCCTGCCATCATTCCGCAGCTAATTATCTCACTTGTGAAGTCCGTACTGCTTGCGAGTTTTTGGGTCAAGTCATGTCTTTGGAACTGGCTACCAAAGAAGATAATGAAGGCATGGACTACAAGATTAAACTCAATTCAATCTTATCAAAATTTGTTGAAATTATTCCTCAAGACGAAAATTTTGTTGAGAGTTTACTCCAAAATCGAATCAATTTATTAGAGTTGACTGCTAGCGAGGGAGCTGCTATTTGTGCAGACAGTCAGGTATGGCTAGTTGGTAAAACACCCAGTGAAACAGAAATTCAAGAATTAATTCAATGGCTTGAACCTCAAATTCATAATGACGTATACTGCACGGACTCGCTGCCAAAAGTTTATCAACCAGCGACAAAATTTAAAGATAGTGCGAGTGGTTTGTTAGCAACGGCTATCTCCAAAAGTCAAAATGATTACATTCTTTGGTTTCGTCCTGAAGTGATTCAAACTGTGAATTGGGGTGGTAATCCTCATAAACCAGTTGAGATACAACAAGATGGAAGTTTACGCTTATCCCCGCGTAAATCTTTTGAATTGTGGCAAGAAACAGTAAAATTAAAATCTCTACCTTGGCAACAATGCGAAATTGATGTAGCAGTAGAACTGAGAAGTGCAATTGTAGGTATTGTGCTGCGTAAAGCAGCGGAATTAGCACGAATTAATAGTGAGTTAGAACGGACTAATAGCGAGCTTGATGCCTTTGCGTATATTGCTTCCCACGATTTGAAAGAGCCGTTACGAGGAATTCATAACTACTCTAGCTTTCTGCTTGAAGATTATGCAGATATTCTGAATGAAGACGGAGCGCTTAAACTGCAAACTTTGGTACGTTTGACGCAGCGAATGGAGGATTTGATTGAATCTCTACTTCACTTCTCGCGGTTAGGAAGGATAGAACTTTCGTTCCAGAAAACGAATTTGAATGAATTGGTTAGTAACGTCGTTGATGTACTAAATATTAGTTTGAAAGAAGAGAGAACTAATATTCGCATTTCTCAGACTTTACCAATTGTTGAATGCGATCGCGTCCAAGTTAGTGAAGTTTTTAGCAATTTAATTAGCAATGCAATTAAATACAACAACAAAGAAGATAAATCTGTAGAAATCGGCTATTTAGAGTTTGAAAATAGCTCTAACGATAGCCAAAATAATTCCTTTGTTTTCTATGTTAGAGATAACGGTATTGGAATTAGAGAAAAGCATTTAGAGACTATTTTTCGCATATTTAAGCGATTACATGCACCGAATCGATATGGAGGTGGAACAGGCGCTGGTTTAACCATTGCGAAGAAAATTGTAGAGCGTCATGGCGGGAAAATTTGGGTGGAATCAACTTATGGAGAAGGTAGTACGTTTTATTTTACATTGCACGGTTAATACTACGTATTTCAGTTATCAGTTATCAGCTTCCAGTGACAAATGACAAAAATGGTACGAAATAATGGTCACTTCTTTCAAATTAGCAACTCAAGTTGAACGTATGACTAGTAGATCGACCCAACCATTGCTGTTAATTGAAGATAGCGATGAAGATTTTGAAGCTTTCGGGCGGATAATGCGGCAGTTATCCGTTCTCAATCCTATTCATCGCTGTATTGATGGTGACGATGCATTAGACTATTTATATCATGATGGCGAGTACGCCGATCTAGAGCGAGTAGTTCGTCCAGCAATTATTGTCCTTGATTTAAATCTACCAGGTACAGATGGACGGGAAGTACTGGAACAGATCAAGCAAGACGAGGAGTTAAAAATAATTCCTATTGTAGTATTTACAACATCTTCTAATCCAAAAGACGTGGAGGTCTGTTATCGCTATGGCGTGAATGGCTACATCATTAAACCAATGGATGTGAAAAAATTAATGCATACGATTCAAATTCTCATTCAATATTGGTTTGAAGTCGTGATTCTACCTCATAGGAGGAGGTATTGATGAGTTTTGAGAGAACAGTTCTCATCGTTGATGATTCTCCTGAAGATCGAGAAACATACCGTCGCTTCTTACTTACTGACGATCGCTACCATTACATATTTTTAGAAACAGATTATGGTGAGAATGGACTAGAAGTATGCAAACTAGTACAGCCAGATGCTATTTTGTTAGACTTTCACCTCCCGGATATTGACGGTATTGAGTTTTTATGCGAGTTAAAAACTCAATTTGGTAAAATGCAATTACCTGTAATTATGCTGACGGGACGAGGAAATGAAGATGTTGCCGTGCAAGCAATGAAAAGTGGTGCGGCTGACTATTTGGTAAAAGGAAAAACCACGTCAGAAAATCTTCGTTTAGCAATTCATAATATTTTAGAACGCGATCGCCTACAACAGCAATTAGAACAAAGAGAAGACAGATTCCGCACTTCAATTGAAAACATGCTCGATTGCTTTGGCATCTACAAATGCTTGCGTGATGAATCGGGTAAAATTGTAGATTTTATTGTCGAGTACGTGAATGCGGCAGCTTGTACTAATAACCGCATGACAGCAGCAGAACAAATTGGTAAAAAACTCTGTGAAATTTTGCCTTTTCATCGAGAGACTGGATTATTTAATGAATATTGTCGGGTGGTAGAGACAGGCGCACCTCTGACAAAAGAAGACTTAATTTACTCAGATAGATTTAACCAAGAATATTTAACCAGAGCCTTTGATATCCGAGCAAACAAATTGGGCGATGGTTTTGTGGCTTCCTGGCGAGATATCACCGATCGCAAACGCTCTGAAGAACGTTTGCGATTACTAGAATCTGTCGTTGTCAATGCTAACGATGCCGTCATCATAACCGCGATCGCTCCTTTAGAGGAGCCAGGACCGCGAATCGTATATGTGAATCAAGCATTCACTGACTTAACTGGCTATACCTGTGAAGAAGTTGTAGGCAGATCGCCGCGTTTTCTCCAAGGTGCTAAAACCGATAAAGCAGCACTCAAACGTATTCGGGATGCCTTACAAGCCAAAAAGCCAGTACAAGAAGAACTGATTAATTATTGTAAGGATGGCTCGGAATTTTGGGTAGAGATTAGCATTACACCCATAGCGGATGCCGCAGGGCAGTACACTCATTTTGTCGCCATTCAACGCAACATAAGCGATCGCAAGCAAGCAGAAATGATATTGCGAGAGACTCGGCATTTGATCGAGCAAATTGCCGTGACTATCCCTGACATCTTATATATTCACGATTTAAAAGAGCGGCGAAATGTCTATATAAATCGACAAGTTACTGAAGTGCTTGGGTATACGCCAGAAGTAATTTGCCAACTCGGAACGGTGGGATTGCAAAGCCTGATGCACCCTGAAGATCTTGCTTTATTGCCCGCACACTTACAAAGATTCGATGGAGTTGGAGATCGTGAAGTTCTGGAATTCGAGTACCGAATGCAGCACGCTAACGGTGAATGGCGGTGGCTGTGCAGCCGAGAAAGCGTGTTTACCAGAAACAGCGATGGTTCGGTTCAGCAAATTCTCGGTACGGCTCAAGACATTACCGCACGCAAGCAGGTAGAGATAGAACTACGTCGCAGTCAAGAACGTATCCAACGCACGCTAGAAACATCTCAAATTGGCATTGGCTTTGGTTCATCTAATGGTGATGTTTTAGAGATGAACGATACGCTGTTGTCGATCCTGGGTTATACCCGCGACGAGTTTCGCAATTCTAAACTGAGTTGGCGGGATATGAGTCCGCCAGAGTATGCCGAGATAGATCGGCAGGCAATGGAGCAGCTAGAATTGACTGGCAGCATCAAAGCAATAGAGAAAGAAGTTATTCGCAAAGATGGGACGCGCCTACCAATTTTAATTAGTGCTACGCGCTTGCAAGGTGAGGTAGAAGAACATATTGCCTTTATCGTAGATCTCAGCGATCGCAAACGAGCCGAGATTGCCCTGCGCAACAGTGAAGAACGATTGCGGCTGGCTTTTGCCACAACTCAGATGGGAAGTTGGGATTGGGACATTTCAACTGGTAGCATCACTTGGTCTGACAACATGGAAGCCATGTTTGGCTTAACTCCAGGGGAGTTTGACGGTTCTTACGAAATGTTTGAATCGCGACTGCACCCAGAAGATCGCGATCGCGTGCTAGAGGCAATTGACAGCGCCGTCAATACGGGAGCAGACTACAACATCGAATTTCGAGTTGTTTTTCCTAATGGTACAGTTCGTTGGGCGCAGAGCAAAGGACAGGTTTTCTACGATCGAACGGGTAAAGCCGTCCGTATGACAGGAGTTGATTTAGATATTACCGATTGCAAACACAGCGAAGTAGAAAACGCTCGTATGCTGGAACTAGCTCAGCAAGCACAGAGAGAAGCTGAAGCTGCTAACCGTGCTAAAGATGAGTTTGTGGCAATGGTATCTCACGATTTGCGCTCTCCCCTGAATGCGATTCTGGGTTGGGCAAAACTGCTGAGGACTCGTCAGGTGAATGCTGAAACCACTGCCCGCGCCTTAGACGCGATCGAGCGTAACGCCCAATCTCAAGCAAAATTGCTCGAAGATCTGTTAGACGTGTCGCGCATGATTCGCGGCAAACTAGAACTCCAAGAGAGTCAGTTCGATTTAGTTTCCCTTGTAGAAGAGTCGGTTGAAACTACTTTTCTTGCTGCTAGCGCCAAGCAGATTCATTTAGAATTCCGAATTCCGAATTCTAAATTCCGAATTCCAATCTCTGGCGATCGCGATCGCTTGCAACAAGTCTTGGATAATTTACTCTCAAACGCAATTAAATTTACCCCAGAAGGTGGCAAAATCGAAGTCTGGCTGTCATTAGCAGGGGGCAGAGAGCAGGGAGCAGGGAGCAGAGGAGAATTCACTACTCACCACTCCTATGCTCAAATTCAAGTGATCGACACGGGCAATGGTATTAGTCCTGAGTTTTTGCCCCACGTCTTCGATCGCTTCCGTCAAGCCCAGAGTCCTAATAAGCAAGGAGGATTGGGACTGGGATTGGCGATCGCCCGTCACATCGTAGAATTGCATGGTGGTACAATTCACGCTGCCAGTCTTGGCGTGGGACAAGGGGCACCGTTTACGATCCAGTTGCCATTAATGCTTCCAAAGTAGGGCGATCGCACATTGCAGACTGCGCCCCTGGCTTGGTTGCAGCTAAAGCGCCCGCCGCTGCACCCCATACTACTGCTTGTCTCAAGGGTAGTCCTTCTACTAGTGCCGCAGCTAAACCACCATTGAAGGCATCTCCTGCGGCTACCGTATCTACAGCCGTGACGGAGAAGGCGGGAGTAAAAAATGTTTCTGCTTGAGTCGCACAGATGACACCCTTAGCACCAAGTTTGACGATCGCATTACCCACACCTTTTTGTAACAAAGCCCGTGCTGCTTCGGTTGCAGCTTCTCGTCCATCTACAGTAAAGCCAACTAATCGCCCTGCTTCTGTTTCGTTTGGGGTGATGATATCGACCAAGGGATAAAGTTCATCTGGTAAATTTTGGGCTGGTGCAGGATCGAGAATGACTTGAATTCCGGCTGCTTTTGCAACTTGGGCGGCTGCAATAACGGCGCTGAGGGGAATTTCTAGTTGGAGGAGTAGGATCGATCCCCCCAACCTTCCTTGGGAAGGGGGGCTACTTGTTCCCTCCCTTTGGGAAGGGGGGCTATTTGTTCCCTCCCTTTGGGAAGGGGGGCGAGAAAGGATCTTTAAAACACTCTGGAGACGTTCTACATCTGTCTCATCGACTCGTCCATTTGCCCCAGGAGTTATGATAATTTGGTTTTCACCATTGTCATCAACCGCGATCGCAGCGACTCCAGAACTGATACTTTCATCGATTAATACATTTTCAGTTCGTACTCCCGCCGCTTGCAGACTTGCTAATAATTCCCGACCGAAATTATCTCCGCCAACGCGCCCTACCATGTAAGAGGGAACGCCCAATTTAGCGATCGCAACTGCTTGATTTGCGCCTTTTCCCCCTGGCGCGGTGACAAAACTATGTCCCGTCAGAGTTTCTCCAGGTAAAGGTAATCTGGGTGTTTTACTAACTAGATCGATATTGATACTACCGAATACGATAATAGAGTTCATATTACGTCTCAATCGAAGAAAATAGCTTTTTTACAGATAATAATGCCAGAAGCCTCTCCTAGAGAAATTCAAGTTTATGCAACTCCAGATGGGAAATATCCTTTCATAGAATGGTTAGAGTCTCTACGAGACAGTAACGCTAGAGCTAAAATTAAAGCAAGGCTCGATCGCGTTGAAACTGGTAATCTTGGGGACTATAAAGCAGTTGGGAAAGGCGTGTGTGAGTTGAAGATAGATTATGGTTCTGGTTATAGAGTTTATTTTGGACAAGTAGGAACGACGTTGATTCTACTTTTATGTGGAGGAGATAAGAGTACTCAAGAAAAAGACATCCCCCAAGCTATTCAATATTGGACGGACTATGGAAACAGATAAAATGCCGAAAAATATTAGCTACCACAGCTACCTAATTGAGTCTTTAAAAGAACCATCTGAGGCTAGTGCCTACTTCAAAGCTGTTTTAGCAGAAGGAAGTGTAGAACTGCTTCAAAAAGCCATAGATAATCTAATTGAAGCAGGCTATAACAATTTAGAGATCGCTTTGGATTTACAACAGTTAAATAACTCCACTCTGTTGTCAGCAATGACTACCAAAGTAGAAACAAAAAACTTATTTCAAACAGCCGATCTTGAATTGAAACAACGAGTTTAATCGAATCCGATAACGACTCCCTACTCCTGTACGGGCAAGTTTATCCGAAATATCTGTCAGTATCAACCCCTTGATAAACCCGCCCCTACGATTCCCTCTTTTACAAAATTTACGCTTACAAAATTTGCGATAAAAACTTGCGCGTCCGTTCTTCTTTGGGGTTTTGAAAAAATTCTTGGGGTGGGGCTTGTTCGACTAACATTCCACTATCCATTAAAACGATGCGATCGGCAACTTCGCGGGCAAACCCAACTTCGTGCGTCACGACTACCATTGTCATCCCCGATCGCGCTAGACTCCTCATCACATCTAACACTTCCCGTACCATTTCTGGATCGAGGGCTGATGTAGGTTCGTCAAATAACATAATTTTAGGCTGCATTGCCAACGCCCGGGCGATCGCTACCCGTTGTTGTTGTCCGCCAGAAAGTTGTCCTGGGTACTTTTGCGCTTGTTCTAAAATTCCTACCCTTTCCAACAGTTGCATGGCGACTTCTTCCGCTTTTTGCTTTTTCCAGCGGCGTACCCAAATCGGCGAAAGAGTTACGTTTTGGAGTACTGTCAGGTGAGGAAACAAGTTAAATTGCTGAAACACCATTCCCACTTCTTTACGAATTGCATCTATGTTACGCAAATCGTGAGTTAGGGAAATTCCATCGACTTCAATTCGCCCTTGTTGGTAATCTTCTAAAGCATTAAAGGTGCGGATAAACGTAGATTTACCCGAACCAGAGGGACCCATCACCACCACCACCTCTCCCCGATTCACGGTAAGGCTAACCCCACGCAGGACGTAAAATTTATTGCTGCTATACCACTTATGGACGTTCTCAGCAATAATCATTGGTTGTGAATTGTCATTTGTCATTGGTAGTTGGTAATTGATAGTTGGTAATTGGTAGTTGGTAGTTGGTAATTTTTGACTTTTAGCTTTTGACTTTTGACTTTACCCATTACCCATTACCTGTTAGTTACTAACATTTAATTTCCGTTCTAAATAGCGACTGGCTGTAGACATACCGTAGCAAAAGAGCCAGTAGAGTAAGCCAATAAATAAATAAACTTCGGCATAACGTCCGAGGAATTGGGGTTGTGCCAAAATCGAGCGAGAGATTCCAGTTAATTCTAGTAAGCCAAATAGAGCGAGTAGAGATGTATCTTTAAATAAACCAATAAATTGACCGACGATCGCGGGAATTACGGCTTTAAGTGCCTGGGGTAATACGATCAGTAACACAACTAAAGGCGAACTTAAACCCAAGGCTTTAGCGGCTTCGTATTGTCCTCTAGGTATAGCTTGTAATCCACCACGGATATTTTCTGCTAAATACGCTGCACTAAATAATACTAGTCCGGCGATCGCCCGTAGTACGCGATCTAAATTGCGGAAGTTAGGCGGGAGAAATAACGGTAACATTACCTGGGCTAAGAATAAAATGCCAATTAATGGCAACCCGCGCACGACTTCAATGTAGAGGATCGATAAGATCCGGACTATAGGTAATGGACTTTGGCGACCGAGGGCGAGTAACACGCCAAAGGGAAATGACAATACGATCCCGCAAATTGCTGTGAGTAAGGTTAGTAACAGCCCCGACCAGACATTTGTTGGGACTGAAGTTAAACCCAAACCACCTCCAATTAACCAAATATCGATGATAAATACTAATCCCCAAGCTGGTGTTAGCCAAGGGCTAATACTAGTAGGTAATTTGCGTCCAACTGCGTAGCCAACTATGGCAATAATGGCGATCGCTAATATCCATAGACGCGCACTCAGTTCTAAAGGTAGCAGTACAATAGCTGCAATAATTACCCCTAAAACAAATAAAATTGTCCGACTAAATATGGGAGAGTTTCTGACAATATAACCCCAACAAAGCCCTGCTAAACCGATAATCAGCCCCAGCGCCGTCCACACCCGCCAATACAATTCAGGAGGAAATCGACCGACAAAAAAGAGCCGCAAGTTTGCACCCACGACTCCCCACTGTGCTGCGGTTAATGCCCAACTAATAAAGTTACTCAGTCCCCAAATAATGACTGCTAAGCAAACAATTGTCAGGATACTGTTGTACCAAGTACTGAACAAATTTTTCTGTATCCAGTTAAGGGGAGATGTGGGTGGGGTAGGAGGCACAGACGATTGGATTTGCAAGGGTCTATCTCTCCTTAATTTGCACAGTGCGGTTGTATAAATTCATGATGAGAGAGATGGTTAAGCTTGTAGTTAGATAGGTAATCATAATTAGCAACATCACTTCCACAGCCCGTCCCGTCTGATTAAACGTGGTGGAAGCAACAAAATAAACATCGGGAAAACCGACTGCGATCGCCAAACTGGAGTTTTTCGCTAAGTTGAGGTAGTGACTCGTCAAGGGTGGTATAATCACGCGCAATGCTTGCGGTAAAATCACCATTTGCATGATCCGATTTGGCTTCAGTCCCAAAGCACGAGCTGCTTCCCACTGCCCTTTTGGTACGGCTAGAATCCCCGCCCGCACAATTTCAGCAATATAACTACTCGTATAAATCACCAGTCCAGCGAGTAGGGCGCAAAACTCTGGCGACAAGCGCAATCCAGCCTCAATCTGTCCCTGCGTAACTTGCGGAATACTCAACCGAAAGGGAATATTGCGGGTCAAGACAAAAGCGATAACGACAGCCCCTAAAATCGAACCCAAAGCATACCAAATTTGATGTCCTGCCTGTCCTCGTTCTACCATGACGCGCCCCCGCCAGCGCCACAAGGCGATCGCCCCAACAATTCCCGCCAGCAGTAACACCAACCAAATGCCTCCCCCTGCGCCCATTTCCAGCCACGGGAAAAACAAGCCTTGTCCTGTCAGGTAAGTAGAACCAAGAAGAGTAATAGGATTTTCACTACCTGGTAGATTTATAAAAACGGCAAAGTACCAAAAAAATAGTTGCAATAGTAGAGGTACATTGCGGAAGATTTCTACATAAGAAATAGCAATACGTCGTACCAACCAGTTATCTGAAAGTTGGGCAATGCCGAAGACTAATCCGAAAATAGTAGCTAATACCAAACCGATTGCTACCACACGCAATGAATTAAGCAACCCAACAAATATTGCCCGACTATAGCTATTAGACGGATCGTAGGGAATGATGCTTTCGCCAATATCAAAGGAGGCTTGCACTCCCAAAAAATCAAATCCTAACTGAATGCCTAATTGCCGCAGATTATAAGTGAGATTATCCCAAATCAGAGCAACAAAAATTACCACCAACAAAACCGCGATCGCCTGTCCGGCAATTTGCCAAAAGCGCTCGTCTCGTAATAGTTTCTGCACCTTCATGTAGTGGTAATTGGTAATTGGTAAGTCAAAAGTCAAAAGTTACAAGTCAAAAACCAAAAGCCAGAAGTCAGAAATCAAAAGTGACTGCTCCCTGCTCCCTGACAAATGTTACCTGAACGGTGGAGCGTAGTGTAAGCCACCTTTCTCCCAGATATCGTTCTGACCGCGTGGTAAATTGAATGGCGTGCCAGGTCCGAGATTACGGTTGTAAATCTCGCCGTAGTTGCCGACTTTCCTCACCGCACGGGCAACAAAATCATTCGGTAAACCTGCACCTTGACCTAAATTCCCTTCCGTGCCTAGCAATCTTTTGACAACTGGGTCTTGACTTTTGGCGAATTGGTCGATGTTTTGAGAATTAATCCCCAGTTCTTCGGCTTCAATTAAGCCAAAGATCGTCCACTTAACCGCATCAAACCAGCGGGAGTCTCCGTTTTTCACGGCTGGTGTTAGCGGTTCTTTGGATAAAAGCGCATCTAGAATAATATTATCTTGCGGATTTTTCAGCGTTGTTCGACGGGATACTAATCCAGAGCGATCGGTACTCACAGCCTGACACCGACCTTGTTCGTATGCTGCGTAAACGGCATTAGCATCTTCAAATACTAGAGGCGTGTATTTCACTCCAATTTTGCGCATTCGATCGGCAAAGTTTTGCTCAGTAGTGGTTCCCGTCTCCATGCAAACGGCTTTACCTTGCAAACCCTTCAAGTCTTTTGTCCCAGCAGATTTCTTCACCATTACGCCCTGACCGTCATAAAACGTCACGGGAAGAAACTCCAGCCCTACCGAAGTATCGCGACTCATCGTCCAAGTCGTATTGCGACTGAGAATATCAACTTCTCCCGCTTGCAGGGCAGTGAATCTCTCTTTTGCGTTCAAATTGCGGAAATCGACAGCATTCGGATCGTCAAATAAAGCCGCTGCGATCGCCCGACAGATATCCACATCGAGTCCAGAATACTTACCTGCTTGGTCTACGTAGCTAAACCCTGGTAAAGTACCACTGACACCGCACGCCAGCCTACCGCGAGACTTAGCTGCATCTAATGTACCCCCTCCTCCCCCTGCGGCTGGGCTACTTCCTGTTTGAGCGGTTCCCTGTGGCTGTGGTGACTGAGAATAAAATTGGCTGCAAGCAGCTAAAGGAGTTGCTACCAGCGCAACACCCACTAGCAGTACACTCCTTTTGAACATAAATAGATTTGTCCTACTCTTCTTTGTTTTTTTACGATGCACGCTCATACTAAGTGGTATCAATTGCCACAAAAGCGAGTGTTTCTCTGTAAATTTGATTAGTTAAACTCTACAGTAAAAAGAGGCGAGAGGCACTCTTTTCAGAGGCGAAATGCATACCTGTAGGGGCGCACAGGTGTGCGCCCCTACTAAAATACGTGAAAATTGCACCGTTAATTCTGATACGAACGACCGCGCCTATAAAGAGTTACTCCTAGAGCAATTCCAGGAATAGTCAAAACTGCTACCCAAGGAGAACGCCACCAATCAATTGATTGCGTCGTGTAGCTGTTCCGATATCTGCTGCAAGGATAAGATTGAGCTGGATCGACAGAAGAAAATAAAACTCCACCCGCGATCGCAGTCGTGGATAAGATAGCCGCCAACGATAATTTTGCTGCTTTCATTGTGCTTAACTTCCCTAGCTTTTATCAGTTCAACTCAAGTAGCTTGAGAAAAGCATGAATTTTTATAAATTGTAATCTAGAACTTGTAATTTTAGAACTTGTAATTTCTACCCTGAAGCCGAGTTCGGTGCTGATGGCGCAAATCGTTATCTAACCCCATCGGATTGCCGAAAGAAATTTTCTTCAAAAACATTAAATTTATCTTGACCTCAGCCATGCCGCTCAGTTGCCTGCTAACCTAGATATTCGTGTTGTTGCGCTGAAGCTCTGCTAAAGTTCTGAACAAGCGACGTTATCGACGGGTCAAACCGCGAAAATTTGGGCGTAGGAGTTGGTGTTGGCTGATGCTACTACTGCCTACCTTGCTGTGGCTGGGATACAAAGAAGTGAAAAGCCAGTTGGAGCCATATCAAGCAATTCTCGTCCTCGGTGGTTCAGTCCAACGAGAGAAGTTCGCAATCGAATTTGCCCAAAACAAGCCAGATTTACCAATTTGGGTTTCTGGTGGTAGTCCGAAAGAATACGCCCGTAATTTATTTACCCAAGCTGGTGTCGATCGCAGTCGTTTGCATTTAGACTATCAGGCAGTCGATACGGTCACAAACTTTACTACCTTAGTCGGCGAGTTTCAAAACCGAGGTATCAAGAAGATCTACCTGATCACGTCTGATTATCATATGCCTCGTGCCAAAACAATCGGTCAAATTGTCTTAGGTAGTCGTGGGATTGATTTTACCCCGATTTCCGTTCCCTCCAAGCGATCGCCAGAACCGTACAACAAAGTCATTCGCGATGGAGGTAGAGCCTTGCTGTGGGTGCTGACAGGACGCACGGGTTCGACGTTGACGAAAAGATAAGTCGGGGACAAAATTCAAAATTCAAAATTCAAAATTCAAAATTAATTCTGAATTCTCACCACGCACCACGCACCATGCACCACCCAATTACCAACTACCAATTACCCATTACCCATTACCCACTACCAACTACCTCTCACCTCTCGATAGATGTGATTTTAGATTTGGCAGATTAAATTTATGTTGATTACCCATGTTTATCTGTGGTGGCGATCGCGGTTCGATTAGCCACTGTTTATGTATCTATGATTATCGAGCCAAGCAGTACAAAAGTATTATCTCGCACGGGCGATCGCTCTAAATTGGGTTTAGTTTGTATCACCGTTTCTAAAGCAGTTCGCTATCGTACCATGACGCGGACGCGCTACCTCAAGTTAAGTGCAGCAGAACGAGAAACTGCATTGCGAGAGCTTTATTTGAGCAATTTAACTCGCTTGGATGCGGCAATATCTTTTTGTCAAACGAACCAAATCTTCCTCTATCGAATGCCCTCGGGTTTATTTCCCCTAAGTGACATGGAAGACGGCATCGGACAAGCTATCTTAGCAGAAATGGCTGCTGATTTAGCAGCAGTGGGAAGGCGATCGCAACAACTGGGCATCCGCATGGTACTCCATCCCGATCAATTTGTGGTATTGAGTTCTGACTCGCCACAAGTCGTGGAAAACAGTATCAAAATTTTGACACAACATGCCCAAATTATGGACTTGCTCAGTTTACCGCGCTCGGCTTGGGCGTGCATGAATATTCACGGAGGCAAAGCTCAGAGAACGGCGCAATTGGTGCAAGTTGTCAATCGCCTTCCAGAAGCAATTAAAAGCCGCCTTACTTTTGAAAATGACGAATATGCCTACAGTGCTGAGGAAATCTTAGCTGTTTGTCAGCAGGCAAAAGTCCCAATGGTTTTTGACGCTCACCATCACATCTGTCATGAGAAACTAGAAAGCTACGATCATCCCTCCGTAGCCGAGATGTTTTATGCGGCTAGATCGACGTGGAAAAATCCAGAGTGGCAACTCGTCCACATTTCTAACGGTGAAGCAGCTTTCAGTGATAGACAGCATAGCGAATTTATTACTGTCATGCCCAGTATCTACCGAGAAGCACCGTGGATTGAAATTGAAGCTAAGGCAAAAGAAGAGGCGATCGCGGCTTTGACTAACAGCAATTGGTGATACTATTTGCTGTTATCGCTCCTTAACTGCGATCGCATTCTTGGTGCGAGCAAAATTTGGTTGAAATGAATATGTCATCTGTGCAAAAAACTCAAATAGCATTTCGTCCAGTACGGCGCTTTCTCTGGCTGGAAAGATTAGTTGCTCTTGTGGTTTTACTGAATTTCTTCCTTGTCTTGTTCGATTTATCATATATTCCTTGGCGCGACTTTTATTTTGAAAAACTTCCTCAAATTGTTCAGCAGTACGATCCGATTAAAGGTATCGAACCCCATCGAGAAACAACCCGATATCTGGCTCAATTTCAACAAATCAAACAAGAAATTGAGCAGACGCGTATTCAGTCACCAGAAGTCGAGAATCTATTAGCTCAAATGCGGCAACTTAGCAATGAGTTAATCGAAGATAATCCTTTTGCGATCGCCCAGAAAACCGGACATTTAGAAAATATCAAAAATCAAGTCCGCGATCGCGTTCATATTAACTCAGCTCATCAAGCCTTCGATACTTTTTGGAGTCAGGCTTATCTCAATCGCGCAGGCTGGGAGCGAGAATTAGATTTCTTTACAACAAATCTTCAGCCACTCATAGAAACCAACTACTATCGTGGAATTAATACTCAAGGTAAATTCATCGATCGCTTTTGGTTAATTGACTTACCTTTTATCGCTTTTTTTGGCTTAGAAATTCTCATCCGTACTTTCATTATCAGCCGTCAAAGACCAGATTTAAATTGGCTAGAGGCACTGCTAAGGCGTTGGTACGATTTATTTCTCCTCTTACCATTTTGGCGCTGGCTGAGGGTAATTCCAGTAACGATACAGCTTTATCAAGCACAATTATTAAATCTCGAACCTGTTCGCAAGCAAATTAAATATGATTTTGTCACTAATTTCGCTGAAGAAATGACAGAAATTGTTGGCGTGCGGTTAATCGATCAAATGCAAGACTCTATCGAACGAGGTGATGCAGCTGAGTGGTTATTAAGAACGGGACGTTATCAACCCTATATCAATATTAATAACACTAATGAAGTGCAAGAAATTGCTAATCGCTTACTGCGAATGACAATTTATCAAGTTATTCCCAAAGTCCAAACTGAGATTGAATCATTACTCCACTACAGTATTGAAAATGCCATTAAGAAAACTCAAATGTACCAGCAAATACAGCATTTACCAGGTATGGACACTCTACCTCGTCAAGTTTCATCCAAATTGGCTAACGATATTTCCCAATCTACTTACACAACTTTGACCAATTTATTAGAAGATCCTGTAGTTATAGAAAAATCGAGTCACTTAATTCAAAACTTTAGCATTGCCCTAGAAACAGAAGTCAAAAAACAACACAACTTGCAAGCACTCAAGTCATTATTTGTAGACTTACTCGAAGAAGTCAAAATTAATTACGTCAAAGATATTGCCCAAGGTGGAGTTGAAAGAAGTTGGGAAGAAGCAAATCAATTGCGCCGCATCATTCGCCAGTAGCAGTAAATCTTGAGAAAAATGTCACGCAAAGACGCAAAGGCGCAAAGGGTGCTTAGCGTCTCTGCGTCTTTGCGCGAGACAAATTTTAGAATAGAATTCCCAGCTACAATTAAGAAATGTTAAGAGAAGTTTGTCAGTTATGATGCAGAATACATCTGATGCGGGAGCGAGTGCCATAACTCAACTAACAGCAATTAATGCAGCTAAGGTGCTGACAGTTTTTTGCTTGGCAATTTGTGCAATCGTTTTTGGAATATCCGACTTACGCCAAGTTATTTATCTTTGTTTGCACGTTAGCTATTGTCTGTGGTGGTTGCTAGAACAGTGGTTCTTTCCTAACCGACGACAGATATTTAACGAACCCATAGGAGTAGGAGGTTTTAGCTTCACTTTGATATTTGTCGGAGTATTCTATACCTTACCTGGATATTTGGCATTTACCAACCCCGCACCTATTTCTGCACTCGCGATCGCGATCGCCATACCACTTTACATCTTCGGGACTCTAATTAATACCACTGCTGACGTACAAAAACTAACTGCTAAGCAATACGGGGCGGGTTTAGTGCAGGATGGAGTTTGGAGATTCTCTCGCAATATTAACTACTTCGGTGACTTGCTACGCTATCTCAGTTTCAGCGTTGTCGCAGGTTCTTTATGGGCTTATCTCGTACCAGGAACTATTACCCTCCTCTATCTCCAGCGCATCTCTCAAAGAGAACAAACCATGTCTGGCAAGTATAGCGAGTATGCAGCGTATCAAGAGTCTAGTAGCCGCTTGATTCCTTTTCTTTGGTGATTCAGGGCAGCATACCATATCCATTCTGAGAAGGCGTACAATCGTGCGCCCTCAAAGTGTACGCACATTAATAATGCGTACTCATAACGAGTATGATATACTTGATTTTCAGGAAATATCTTTATTACAGATGTAAACCCAAGCAGCATGTATTTAAGTTGTTATTTCACCATTACTATCACTACCGCGATCGCAATTTATGAACGTTGTTCTTGTCGGATTTCTTGCTAGTTTACTCGCTGGATTAGCAACCTTTGTTGGAGCTTTACCAATCTTACTACCAATCAATTTGACCCAGAGAATCCAGGGAATCATGTTGGGGTTTGGTGGTGGAGTTATGTTAGCAGCTACAGCTTTTTCTCTGATCGTTCCTGGTACAGAAGCAGCAGAAAAAATTGGTTATTCCAGAGCGATCGCTGCTTTAATTATGGTTGTAGGAATTTTGTTGGGTGGATTGTTCTTACAAGTTGCCCACCATGCTTTACCGCACGAACATTTTTTTAAAGGACGAGAAAATTGTCGAGGTAAAAGTCTTAAACAAATTTGGTTATTTATTACCGCGATTACAATTCATAACTTTCCTGAAGGATTGGCTGTAGGAGTCAATTTTGGGAGTGGAAATATCGAACAAGGGCTACCCGTTGCTTTAGGTATTGGCTTACAAAATATGCCCGAAGGTTTAGTAGTAGCTCTATCATTAATCTCAGAAAGATATTCTACTAGCTATGCTTTAGGAATTTCTCTGCTTACAGGTTTAGTAGAGCCTTTGGGCGGGTTAGTTGGTGCTGGCGTAGCAAGTATAGCTCAGTTCATTTTACCTTGGGCAATGGCGTTTGCAGCAGGAGCAATGCTATTCGTAATCAGCGACGATATTATCCCCGAATCGCACCGTAAAGGATTAGAAACCGAAGGAACTATCGGTGTCATGTTAGGTTTTGTGGTAATGATGTTTTTAGATATTGCTCTAGGGGGATAGTCAGTTATCAGTTATCAGTTATCAAAGAATGGAATTTGACTTTTGACTTTTGACTTTTGACTTTTGACTTTTGACTTAATCCTTTGATTCTAATTGTTTTATTTTCCGCTCTAATTCAAACTCGCGATCGCTGACAATTGTTTCTAAATTTGCAATGCGTTGCTCAAGTTGTTTTGGATCGCTATTTGCTAGCGATTGAGACTTCTTGTCATCGCGCCAGACAAAGTACGTACCTGTGGCAGCTCCGGCGATCGCGGCTAGCGGTAAAATAGGACCACTCCTAGTTACGCTAGAAAGTGGAATGCAAATTGCTAGCATTCCCGTAGCGAAAGCCCAAATTTTTGAAGTTGCAGCAACGCGGATATCTTTACTCATTGCCTGCTTCCTGGACGGAGATTACTGACAAACTATTTAATTTTACTGTAGCAACAAACTTCAGTATCTTTGCTCTAGCTTTGCAAAAATTTGACTGAGTTAGCCCGAACCACATGGCACTCGTCTGCGTTTATCTGCTGACACATGGCTGTATCTGAAATACAAATTTATACAGTAGAGATTCAATACTAATTGCTCTTAATACATTATTCATAGATTTGAATACTTAAACTTTAAGTAGATATACTACGGGAAAAACAGCGATCGCCTGGATATAATCGCGATTATCCATCTGTAAGATATCTGCAAAATAGTAGGTTCTACAGTTAACTAGGATATTTTTTGCCACAGTTTTATTGCTAATCGAAAAAATATGCAATCTCATGTAAAATTAGCGACTCGTTCGCTGAATTTGTTATGTCTTTTTAGTTTATTGAGTACGGCTAATTTATCTCTGCTGACACCTATAGTTAATGCTCAAACTCCTATTCTGACTGAAAATAGCCAAACCCAAGCACCTCAACGCCAGCGAGTTGCTGTCCTAGATTTTGATTTTGCCGATACTGGCAGTGTTAATTTTGCAAATATCTTTGGTGGTGCTAGCCCAGCCCAAGGAGTGAGTAATTTGATCGCAAATGCATTAGTTAAAGATGGTTCTTATAGTGTTATCGAGCGTAGTAAAATTGACGCTATTTTACAAGAACAAGACTTAGGTGCTTCGGGACGGATAAATCCAGAAACCGCTGCTCAAATTGGTAGGGTTTTGGGAGTTGATGCTGTCATAATTGGTGCGGTAACTCAATTTAATATTGAAGAAA
Organism: Chroococcidiopsis sp. CCALA 051; assembly: GCF_003015105.1. Lineage (NCBI taxonomy): Bacteria > Bacillati > Cyanobacteriota > Cyanophyceae > Chroococcidiopsidales > Chroococcidiopsidaceae > Chroococcidiopsis > Chroococcidiopsis sp. CCALA 051. Next base: position 43,765 of record NZ_PYCI01000005.1, read on the forward strand.
ATAATTCTGGTAACGGCTTTTGCGTTTTTGGAGTTTGTTCGGCGAAACAAAAAAGTCGGGCGATCGTGCAAATTGATGCTAGGCTCGTCAGCACGACGACCGCAGAAATTCTCGCTGCAACTCAAGGTAAAGGGGAAGTTGATAAAAAAAGCAAAGCTTTAAATGTGGGTGGTGTTTATCACGAGTCGAAAAATGCCGATCCTGAAACTTTATTGAGTGCAGCCACAGAACTTGCTGTTAGTGAAATTACGCGAGAAATTGTTGCCTCTGCTGCCAAAGTTACGACAGCAGCTTCGTTTACACCAAATGTTAATGCTGTAGTAGCTGATGTAACCAATAATTTAGTCACAATTAACAAAGGACAAGAAGCGGGTTTAAAAACCGGGATGGAAATCTCAATCGAGCGAGTAGCCAAAGAAATTAAAGATCCTGAAACTGGTAAGACTCTGCGCGCCTTAACTTCGCCAATTGGCACGATTGAATTAACAGAAGTCGGTCAGGGATTTGCCACTGGTAAAGTTACAAATGGTGCGGGCTTTAAACGAGGAGATATGGCAAAAGCCGGACAATAGAGAGGAATTAAGAATTCGATGTAGGGTGGGCATTGCCCACCTTATTTTATGGGTCATTGTCAATGACAAATGACCAATACCTGTAATAATTAAGATATTTAGAAGTTTCAAAAATCGTTTTTCAGGCAGAGTGACTGTAAGGTACAAATACCAAAATGACTCATGCGAATACTAGCAACACTAAACCATTTTTCTATCCCAACCGTACCTTAGAGCGGGCGCGTCGGGCGCTGATTTGTTCTAGCTTTAACTTACACTTATTTCAGGCAATGATAGCTCAAAGCGTACCAGTTATGGCGATCGCGGGCAGTTCTGGCATGGAAAAAGGCTATACTCAGCGTCCTTTAACAGAACTTGCAGTAGACAACGAACTCTTTTGGCTGATCCAAGTTGGCATTTTGCGGCGCGAGGTAGACGGACAGGGAATCACAGATAGTTTTCGGCTCACGCCTCTGGGCAGACAGCTAGTAGAGCGATACGCTCAGCATGGTAAGTGGGATACTCCAACGTGGCGCGATCGCCTTTACAATACCCTGAGTCGCTGGCTGCGGCTGCCTTTTTAGGTGAATGCCTTAAATTTGTCAGCGGAAAAGTTAAGAATCAGCAAAAAAGGGGAAAAATAAACACAGAAACCCATCTCGGTCTGAAATTTCTGCCTTTACCTGCTCAAGCCGATAGCCGCATATGAAATCAATCATGATCGTGGGAACGACATCCCATGCTGGAAAATCAACAATCGCAGCTGCAATTTGTCGCATTTTAGCCAAACGTGGCTGGCGCGTAGCCCCCTTTAAAGGACAAAATATGGCGCTGAATGCTTACGTTACCGTTAATGGTGGCGAAATTGGCTACGCCCAAGCGGTGCAAGCGTGGGCGGCTGGCGTTGCTCCAATGGTAGAGATGAACCCAATCTTGCTCAAACCCCAAGGAGATATGTCTTCTCAGGTGATCCTCAAAGGCAAGGCTGTGGGCAGAGTCAACGCAGCAGACTACTACGAGCAATTTTTTCAACCAGGATGGCAGGCAATTGAAGAATCTCTGCGCCATCTGTCAGCAGAATTTGACATGATCGTGTGCGAGGGGGCAGGCAGTCCGGCAGAAATTAATCTCAAGCATCGCGATTTAGCAAATATGCGGATCGCCAAGTATTTAAACGCGCCAACGTTACTAGTCGTAGATATCGATCGCGGTGGTGCTTTTGCCCATGTCGTAGGCACGCTAGAATTACTCGAACCAGAGGAACGCAGTTTAGTGCGCGGGATTATCATCAATAAATTTCGCGGACAGCGATCGATCTTAGAACCGGGCATTAAGTGGCTGGAAGAACGGACGGGAATCCCCGTCATTGGTGTCATTCCCTGGCTGGATCATTCATTCCCCGCCGAAGATTCCCTCGATTTGTTTGAACGCAAGCCCTCTCGGGCTAAAGGCGAACTCAACATTGTCGTAATTCGCCTGCCGCGAATTTCTAACTTTACCGACTTCGATCCGTTAGAATCCGAACCCTGTATTGGTTTGAGATATCTCAGCCCCAAACACGAATTAGGACATCCAGATGCAGTGATTCTCCCAGGGACGAAAACCACAATCGCCGATTTACTCGTTTTGCATAAAACCGGGATGGCAAAGTCAATTCAAAACTATGCGGCGGCTGGGGGAACGGTTTTAGGTATCTGCGGTGGCTTCCAAATTCTAGGGCAACAGCTAGCCGATCCAGAAGGGCTAGAGGGCGAAGCTGGTAGGTATCCAGGTTTAGGATTGCTGCCAATCAGAACGGCAATCACGATGCATAAAGTTGCTCGCCAGCGTCAAGTCATATCGAATTTTCCGCAGTCAGGATTGCCCGTATCGGGGTATGAAATTCACCAAGGGCGATCGCGTTTAGTGGAATTACCTCCCGCCCAAGCTAACGACTATCAGCCCATGTTTGACGATACCGGGCTTGGCATGGTAGATAGTAGTCAATCAATCTGGGGAACATATCTGCACGGAATTTTCGATAATGGACCCTGGCGGAGGGCTTGGTTAAATCGCCTGCGGCAACAAAGGGGACTCAAATCTCTGCCTACAGGTATCTCTAATTATCGCGAACAGCGAGAAGCAATGCTCGACTCCCTAGCAGGTATGGTAGAAACGCACCTAGACTTATCCTCTGTTTTGTCGCCTTAAAGTTAGGAATTATGACTGTGCGAGTCAATTTTTTACCTGATAATGTCACTGTAGAAGCCACAGTCGGAGAACCATTGTTAGATGTAGCAGACCGAGCGGGGGTTGTCATCCCCACTGGCTGTATGATGGGTTCCTGTCACGCTTGCGAAGTCGAGATTGATGGGGACAATACAGTATGCGCTTGTATTACTGCCGTTCCTCCGGGACAAGAACAGTTAACGATCGATCTTTATTTCGATCCAGCGTGGTGAGAATCAATACCTAGCTAGCATTTCCCGCTGTTTTAGCCCGCATCAAAAATACTAAGGTAGCTATAGCCATTATCCCCATCACGATTCCAGCAGTTCTGTAAGTTACAGCTATTCCTACGAAGTTAGTCAAAGGCTGGCTGACAAGGGGTGAGAGAAATTGTCCTAAAAAAAAGCTAGTTGTTAACCCACCTAAAACTCTCCCACGGGCTACACCAGGAGCGATTGAAGTGAGGCAAAAGTTCATATTTGGCATGAGTAAACCCAAACCCAGACCCGCGATCGCTAATCCTAGTAGAATCACCGCATAACCTGCGCCAAAACTTATCAATTCATATCCTAGTGCCATGTTTAAAAAAGCAATGCCATAAATGCTAATAAAGCTGAGGCGGGCTTTGACGCGCTGATACAATAACGAGCTAACCGCAGAACACCCAGTTGCAAGGGCGATCGCTAACCCGCTTTGAGAACTGCTTGCCTGGAGTAATTGCTGTAAGTAAAAGGGGAGTTGGACGGGAATTAGATAAAATACAATTTGCGAGATTAGGGCGATCGCATAAGTCAATACCACTAAACCAGTCGCCAAGCTGGTTGGTTCGTCTGCAACATTAGCCCCAGCACCCTTAGCTGTACGATTCGGTTCCGGTAGCAACAACACGACGCACGGGACTAAAACTAGGGCAATTAAGTAGATAAAAAAGGGCATCCGCCAATTGATATCGGCAAGAAAGCCCCCTAAAGTCAGGAAAATAACTCCTCCTAATGCCATAAAAGCAGCTTGGATACCCAAAAACTGCCCTCTCTCTTTCCCCGTGTAGTAATCTGCAATCAACGCCGTCGCCGTTACCATCACCCCAGCCACGCTCAAACCTAATAGCGCTCGTCCGAACAGGATAAAGCCGATCGCATTCAACCACAGCCCCGAACTACCTGCTAGCCCGTATACGAGTAAGGCAACGATCAACACGGGTTTGCGTCCCAATCGATCGATCGTCGCACCAATAAAGGGCGCAGCCAAGGCAATAAATAGGGCTGGAGCTGTCAAAATCAACCTTACCCAGTAATCTGCATTCGGTATGGTGCTAAAGTGCTGTTTCATCGCTGGTAGCGAAGGTGCAATTGTTGCACCCGCCATCACAGTCAGCGTACTGACAACTAGCAAAGTGATTTTGACAGGTAACGAGTTAGTTGGCTGCATCAGCTAAACTCTAGGGGGTTCATCGTTAGAGAAACTGAATTGGGACGCGATCGCCTACCTCTAATCCTAATGTTGCTGTCGCGCCACTTCGTAACTGAATCATTTGATCTACCGTTGCCTTGGAGCTATATGTAGGGCAAGCAATTGCATCGCAAGGCTGTGCCTCTACTTGAATGGCTGCGATCTGTCCGTTTTGTAAATAGACGACATCCACAGGGAAGCGCATATTTTGCATCGAGACCTTAACTGGGCGAGGCGGATCGATAGTATACAGCATTCCTCTTGTCTGTGAAAGTTCGCCACGGTACATCAGTCCCATAGATTGTTGCTGCGCTGTTTGAGCAACTTCCAACTCAATTTCTTGTCCAGAAATTTGCGCTTTCGCACTTACAGGTAGAGATTGTGGTTGTTTTTCAATTTGAGCTTGAATTATTAGTAAAAGCAGACCGCTCACTAATGTAACTATGCAAAAAGCATGATTAGCTGAAATCTTCCAGTACTTCTTCTGGGTCGCAGTTAACATAAAGCCCTCGCTTTAACGATTTCTTAACCGAAGCTATTCGACTTTTTAACCAGAAATCGACTAATTTCTTAACCAAAAATCGTTCTTGTAAATAGTTTAAATTAACTCTTACTTAAATCTTTTATCTAAAACAAAAGAATGGGCGTTAAGTTTTATTAAGCTAAGAGCGGCGAAAAGTTTTAGTATCTAAGTCGAGAAACTCGATTGGTAGGCGATCGCCTATTTTTAAACCTAGCTCTATAGTTCTTCGAGCCTGTAACTGGATCATTTGGTCTACTTTTACCTTTGAGCTATACGTAGGGCAATTGACTTCGTTACAGGTAGGAACAGCTATTTGAATTTGCTGAATTTCCGTATTTCTCAGCAAAATTGTATCGACTGGTACAAGAATGTTTTGCATGGAAAATTCGATCGTTTGAGGCGGATCGAATTCAAACAAAATTCCCCTATTTCTGGGAATTATAGTACGATACATCAAGCCTTGTGCTTCTTGTCCTGGGTTTTGAGGAACTTCTAAGTAAATTCTTTGCTTGGCAACTTCAATTCTGGCTAAAATTGGGATAACTTGTGGTTTTTGCGGCGAACTAATTTGTAAAGATAGCCAAGAAAAGCCTAAATACAAAGTTGTCAAAATAATAAATATTGAGATACTAAGCAGCCAAAGAGGAATTTTAGAAAACATAACTTTATCAATTTATATATTATTAATACACTCTTAATTAAATGCTAGGTAATCGGCACTGCAAATTGCGCGCAATGAAGAAACTGCGGCATTAACACATGATTAACTAGTAATTCACAATCTTATGTATGATGGCTGTAGATAGTTTTAGCTCTATAAAGTTAAGAGCAAAGGCGCTAATTTATTAAGAATCAATGAAAAGAGATAGAAAATATGGAAAATGCAGAAGCGTGCTTTTGACTTGTAGTTTCTAACTTCTTTCTCGATTCGCTCAAAGATTCCCAGCCTCACAGAGCAAATTCGCTGTACCATAGAACAAATCAGTTGCGTCTGAGTGCTTTGAGGGATGAGGAGTTATGAAAGCAGCTATCTTACCAATCTTAGCGATCGCCTTAGTCGTCTTTTCCAGCCAAGAAACGCCAGCCCAACAAGTAGAAACTAGCTCTGACCGTTCTTTCTTAGCGCTGGTGGAGGGAGACGAAGGCGATCGATGTAGCTTTATCTCTGCTGATGTCTTGGAACGCTCGGCAGACATCGCTCAGGGATTGCTATTCGTGCGATCGGGAGACTCTCCAGACCAAGTAAAATACAAAATGCGCTTCGTTCCCGATGGAGCTTATGCCAACGAGATATTACAGTGGACGGCGATCGCTGGAAAAAACTACACGCGGGCTGACATAAATTTCGACAAGAACCGCGCCGCTACACGCTCGTTTACAATGGCGGTTAACTATCAGCAGCCAGAACAAAAACAATGCCGTTGGGAAGTACGCGAACCGCAACCAGCAGCAGCACAGACAACGGAACAAGATTTAGCGCCTGCACCTGGTAGTAATTCAACGGAGCAAGATTTAACCCCTACACCTTAAATCTAAGATTAAATATGATGGTGCGATCGCTGTTTAAATCTAAGTTGAGATTGGCTGGCGATCGCCCATAGAGTCCTCAAAAATTGCGCCTTGTTGCTGAAACTCAAGTTTCATCTGCGCTGAAATTCCAACAACATTGACAAAGCGTGTTGTTTCTACTTTTACCTGATTCAATTCTGCACGGGTGAGATTAGCTGCATTCAAATTTGCATGGCTGAAATTCACGCCATTTAAATCTGCTTGTTGCAATAACGTATCGTTTAAATTTGCCCCCTGTAAGTTAGCATTCTGAAGATAGGCACTCGATAAATTTGTCCGGCTGAGATTCGCACTGCTTAAATTCACGCGGGGTAGAATTGCGCGTAAGTCTGCATCGCTCAGATCGGCATGACTGAGATTCGCATCGCGAAGATTGGCATTACTGAGTTTGGCACGCACAAGACAAGCACCACTCAAATTAGCGCGACTCAGATCGGCTAATGTCAAGTCAGCACCACTCAAATTTGCCCCTTCTAAATTAGCGCGACTCAAGCTAGCATTACGAAGATCGAATTGACTGAGATCGGCTCCGACTAAATCTTGTGTAGGATCTAAACCGATCGCTTCTAGACTAGAAACAAAGTCTGTCGCGATCGCCGAGGTTAGTAATTCCCGCGCGATCGCCAACTGTTGCTGTTGATATTTTCTCGCCTGGGTCAATTCTCCTAAACTAGTGTATGCTTGTCGCAGGCTATTTAAGATCTGTCCTTCCTGTAGGCGATCGCCTTGTGCTGGTACGATCGCCAATAGTTTTTGCCAGTACTCGATTGCACGAACATATTCTGCTGATGTCAAATAAGCATTACCAATATTGGCAAGAGCATTCATTTCGCCAGTTGCATCTTGAATTTTCTGGGCGATCTCCAAATGTTGTTGAAAGCAGACGATCGCCTGGGGTATGTTTCCTAAAGCTTGATAAGCTGCACCTAAATTCCCTAAAGCCGCGCCTTCGCGCTTGAAATTTTGGCTGCTGCGATAAAGATTTAATGCTTGTTGCCAAGACTGCAACGCAAGCTCAAATTCACCTGTTTGGTATTGAGAAATACCTTGCCTGAGCAGCAAGTCTGCTTCACTAGTCATCTAGCGATTTTTGCCGTGCGATCTTCAGTTTTTACATTACCATAAACCTGCTAGAGCGTGACAACATTGTAGGGGCGCTTTCTCTGTGCGCCCCTACAAGAAATTTATGTTGGGTATTTACATTAAGCGATCGCAGTTTCGATCGGACAGCTTAAATATGAAGGAACTAAAAGTGTCTCTTCAATTTCTGTACGTAAGCTCCGCGTCATGTATTGTGCTTGGCGCAAGCAATCAAGTATGAGTTGATTGACATCGTAATATTGTTTGAGAATAGCTTTTTGCTGGGAAGTAAAAGGAAAATTTATCAGCTCGTAACTCGAAGCATCGATATCAGATAGATGAAGATGGCGATCGGTGCAATCGTCTTGGAGAGAATCTGATTTAAGATCGAGGATAAATTCTAAATAAAAGGCACGGAAAGCAGCTGGTTTAAACTGAGGTTTGCTCAGATGATGTGACTTGCGCTCCAGCCAGAAAAGAAAGCGCGATAATTCTGAATCGACCCCGGCGATCGCGTCAGCTTGTTGCTTCATTAAACTGAGAAAATAGTCAGCATTTCGCAACATGCCAACAACGAAGACAAAAACTTCGTGCCAGCGTGGTTCTGAAATCCGAGCAGCTAAATTTCTTAAAGCTTGTTCTGCTCTTTGAGGATGAGAAGGATCGGCTATTTCTCGTGCTATAAAATACTCGTGAAATCTGCTATCGGAGAAAGAATAAACCTCTGGAGTAGACTCAACAAATAACTGGTGTTGGTATTGAATAGACTTTAGTAGTGCCTCAGTCGTAAGTTGCAAGAGTTCCGGGCTAGTAGGTGCTTTTGGCAGGTTACATATATATTCGGTAATAGATTTTTCAATATCCTGTTTGCTAAACTTACCTCCAGTTTCAAATGTAGCCAAAGCAATTTTACTTAACAAGTCTTGTTTGTGCTGTACGGACAAATTTTTGTAGAAGCGATCGCCTGGAATATGATAAGCTTCATCCCATTGATTCAATAAAATTTCTAGTCCTTCGCGGTAGAGCTGACAGCGATCGTCAGGAATTTCTCGACCGGCTTCAACTAATAGACAAAGCAAATTTAATAATGGATCGTTAGATAATTCATTAATAATTTCTTTTTCCTCGTGTTTTAAAGAGAAATTTACAACGCGATCGAGTTGCTTTGAGTCATTTTTCTGTAATTTCTCAACTTGTACCCATTTACCACTAAACTTGACACCTTTTCGGTCATCCAACTTAATACCTTCAGTTTCCATCGGCTGAGGAAAACGATCTACCAACGCTGAATCGATGGAGTTCATAAGCTTTATGGTTTTGGTGTTACAGTTTGAATTTATCGGATGTTTATTCAATTCATAATTACGAATTGCGAATTACGAATTACAAATTATCATGCTCTAGTTTGAGCAATTTGAGGTTGAAGCAAAGAAAATAACTGTTCTTTGCCCTTTTGAAGATATCGAGTTACAGTCATTGGACTAATACCAATTCGTTTAGCAGCCTCTTTACGAGAAAACTCTTTTAAGAAAACAAACTCTACAGCTTTACGAGTTTTTTCTTCCAGCTGATTCATTGCTCCTTGCAATTGTTGGCGATCTTCTTCCTGTTGTTGTAAGCTAGTAGAGCGCTGGTCAGGTAAAGCATCAGCTAATTTAATTTGGCAATCGAGATGTTGAATAACTGTACTATCCAAACTTAAGACAATTCGATTTTGGAAGGCGAGCTTACTCTCTAACCATTCTTGAATTGCAACATTCAATTCTTCAGCAATTTCTATATCTGTAGGAGTGCGACCGAGAGTTAATGTTAAATCTTTACGAGCCTTCTGTCCTTGATTGTGAAGTTCTTGCCAACGGCGGGGAATTTTGACAACTCCCGTGCGATCGCGTAAGAAATGTAAAATTTCACCTCGAATATAAGGAATTGCAAAAGAACTAAAAGCATAACCTTGATAAGGGTTGAAGCGCTCGATAGCACGAATCAAACCAAAGTAACCGATTTGTTCTAAATCTTCATATGGTTCGGTACATTGGCGGCTAAATTGATGCGCCATCTTTCGCACCAAACCAGTGTGCATACTTACAAGTTTATTGCGTAATGCAATCGAAGGATGTTGATAATAAGCAATTAATAGCTCTATCCCATTAGAGCAGCCTCTAGTATGAGTTATCGACATAAAAATCCTCAACAGCGATCTAAGCTTCCCTAATGGGAATTAACAGGTGGTGGAAAATCTTTAATCAAAGCTGAAAATTATTGTCGGTGGAGAAGGCTTCTCAAACCATGTCGTTCTTACTGAATTTATGAGGAGATTAGCAGATTGCGGTGAATTTTCTCCGTAGATCTGCTGAGTTGACTGGCTGAGAATGCTAAATATTTTAAGATTAGATTTAGATTTCTGCTGCTAGTCTCACCCTGGTTAACTGTTAGAGGTTTAAGCCAAAATAGGCATATGTCACCATATCGTTGCTCTCACACAACCCGTTAAAAAATTAAGAAAAAATTCCATGAGTAGCACTAGCAATTTTCGCGAAGCAATTCGTCAAGCTAAGACTAGCGCCATAGTAGGTCCAAACGTTATTGCTAACGCCCTGCCTTATCTAGGTGGCGGGCTGGTACTAACAGCACTGGGAACCTACGGTGGTCTAAGTGTCATCCGTGCCAATCCAGGGTTATTCTTCCCTACGTTTATTGGTGCGGTCATTTTGGAACTGATTCTGTTCTTCGTGGCGATGAACGTTGCCGAGAAAGGTAATAATCGCGTTGCCCTGCCTCTACTAGCAACATATAGCTTGCTAACTGGCTATACTCTTAGCGGCATCGTCTTTATGGCACTAAGAACCCAAGGCGTAGGTATTGCAGGTGTGGGGTTTGCTGCCCTCGGCTGCGGTGTCACCTTTATTGCGGCACGTCAAATTGGTTCTAACTTGTCAGAACAGGACGGCATGGCATTGACGAAAACAGTCAGCCTGGGAGTCATTGCCCTAGTGGTCGTCTGTTTGGCACAATTTCTGTTTGCTCTGTTTGGCATCTACACGCCGACTTGGTTAGAAATTGCAATTTCAGGCATTGGCGTGTGTCTATTCGTTGGTGCAGCAGTCGTAGATTTCTACGTTCTGCCTCGTACCTACCGCAACGACCAATATCTCCCTGCGGCGCTATCGATGTATCTGACATACATCAATCTGTTTATTTTCATCTTGCGGTTGTTAATTGCCCTGAATAGCCGCGACTAGTGGAGACGTTACATGAATTGTAGAGACCGTTACATGTAAAGTCTCTACAAACGATCTGCCGTGGCTTCAAAACAAGCCACGGTTTTTTTGGTTGTTGCCCCAAAGGTTTTCATCGCAATTCTCGATTGCGTGCATGACATTTGTAGGGGCGCACGGCTGTGCGCCCCTACAGATCGTGTGTTTTACTCAATTGAAAACCGCTATCAACTCTAGTTAAAATCATCAATACAAGTAGGGTGCGTTGTTAATGTACCCTATCACTCAGTGAGCGATCGCTACTCGAAACCTATATGGAAGCACTAGAAATCAAGCGCGAAGTTGAAAAGTTGTCCGATCGCCTGGGTAAAACCCAGGACTATCTTTGACATCCCCGCACTGACGGCAAAAATACAAGATTTAGAACAAATTGCTGCCCAACCGGAATTTTGGAACGACCAAACCAAAGCACAGCAAACACTTCAGGAACTCAACGACCTGAAAACTCATATCCAGCAATACGATCGCTGGCAAGGTAGCCTAGAAGATACCAAAGCCGTGCTAGAGCTACTGGAACTCGAAACGGACGAATCTCTGCTGCAAGAGGCTGAGACAAACGTTACCAGCCTCAACCGCGAACTCGACCAATGGGAGTTGCAACAGTTGTTATCTGGTCCCTACGATGACAAAGGCGCAATTTTGACAATTAACGCTGGGGCGGGTGGAACTGATGCTCAAGACTGGGCGGAAATGCTACTGCGGATGTATACTCGTTGGGCGGAAGATCGCGGCTATAAAGTCCAACTCGATGAGATTTCGGAAGGAGATGAAGCGGGAATTAAATCCGCTACCTTAGAAATTTCCGGTCGCTATGCCTACGGCTATTTACAAGGCGAAAAAGGAACTCACCGTTTGGTGCGGATTTCTCCGTTTAACGCTAACGGTAAACGACAGACTAGCTTTGCTGGTGTGGAAGTGATGCCCCAAATCGATACTTCCGTACAGTTGGAAATTCCCGATAAAGATTTGGAAATTACCACCACTCGTTCTGGTGGTAAGGGAGGACAAAACGTCAACAAAGTAGAAACAGCCGTGCGCATCCTCCACATTCCTACGGGAATTGCCGTCCGCTGTACCCAAGAGCGATCGCAGTTACAAAATAAAGAGAAAGCCCTAGCGATCCTCAAAGCCAAGCTGTTAATTATTGCCCAAGAACAACGCGCTCAAGAAATCGCTGAAATTCGCGGTGATATGGTAGAAGCAGCCTGGGGAACTCAGATCCGCAACTACGTTTTCCATCCATATCAGATGGTGAAGGATTTGCGGACAAACCTAGAAACAACAGCAATTACCGACGTAATGAACGGCGAACTCGATACCTTTATTGAGTCTTATCTACGCCAGGAGAAACAACTAGTGGCTAGTTAAGGAACGAGAAAAACCGAGAGCAGAAACAAAGAAAGTTGAGGAAACTGGAGGAGAAAAACCAAAATGGTTTTGCTGTTTACAGTCCTTAGCTTTTCTTGTAATTTTACCAACTATAGCAGTTCTAAATGATTTGTAAAGCAGGCTAGAAGCCTGCTTCATATTCATGAAATAAATAGGATTGCTGTATTTACCCTGAACTTTTTTGCTGAATTTTTCCATATTGCTCTGCTTAATTTTAAGCTTCATAATTAATGCCATAAATAGCTACAGCAAAAAATCCGTTTTTCACGTGCTGTTGATGTTGTTTGCTACACGCTAAGACACAAAAAGAATTATTTTAGGACAATCATCGTGCTAATTCAAAGTTTATCCGAGCTACCTGCTGTAACAGAAAGAGCAGTTATTATTAATTTCAATACAAAACTAGTTACAACCTTAGCTTTACTATCTGTTATTCGTCATGCAAAAATGCCCGTACTGTTAATCGACTGCGAGTCAACTGATGGTAGCTTAAAACATTTTCTAGCTTTGATGAAGCGGTATGATTTTGATATTTTAACCGCTCCCTTACGCCCTCACGGTCAAACTTTAGACTGGCTTTTTAATCATATTGCCGCAGAAAAAGTTTTATTAGTTGATTCGGATCTGGAAATTCAGGATTCCGCTATAGTTAGCTTTTTCAAAGATTATATTGACGAACCGCAGGTTTTTGGTTGTGGCTTTACCAATGGACCAAGTTGGCTGGAAGAACCAGCTTTTCAGGGAACCGCTTTAGAAAATGCTCTCTATCACGAACGTCCTTGGATACCGCTAACTCTCCTTAAGGTAGCCCCTATTCGAGAAGCACTTAGGCATGGAAAGTCATTTGTAGAATTTTACCTAGACAATGAATACTCATTGCTGTCACCTTTTAATAAACTGCGATCGCGCTTCAAGCTACTCCACAGAATATTCAAGAAAGGACCAATTGAGTTGCGACGCTCTTGCCATGCTTTGAAACCCGCTGCGATATTTTACGATACCGGAGCCAAAATATTTGAATACCTTCGGTACGAAAGGCTGATGTTTTTTGTAGGACTACCAGAACCAGTGCATCACCGTTTTGTGACTCACTTTTTCGGGATTACCCGAAATACGCTGAAACCATCAGATACTCACGGAGGCGGTGGGCTAGCTAAAATTTCCGATCGGGTTCGCTATCGTTTATTAGAAGTTTATGGTGAGGAGGTTCACACTGAGGAAGTAACCGATCGCCAGAAGATACTTGTCGGACGCAAGTAACAACATTAGTAATAACATTAGTAATAACATTGCTTGTCTAATGCCGAATGCGAGCGATCGCTGTAGTTAGTATAAACGGCAATCTTTAGAAACTTAGACAAAGATTGGGAACGAGCGCAAAGCGATTTGCGCTTGTTTCTCAGCTATTAACCCTGGTACGGACTACATTATTGGTGCAACAAACTGTTACATTTGAGAAAGAACCTAGCAAAACTTTAGGGTCAATCTCATGGAGAATTCACCTGACACGACGAAAACCGCCGAGGCACAATCCACGGAAGCGACAACTATGCCCCCTCATGTAGCGAATGAAGTTGCCAATGAGCCTCGACCGAGTTATGTAAAACTCGCTATGCGCAACATGGTGAAAAAGCGGGGGACTTCTCTGAAACATTTTGCCCTCACAACTATAGGATTATTGTCTTTACTGGTGGGTTTAGCTTACATAACTAGATAATGACAACCAGGAATACAGAAAATTCCGGCGTACAAGTCGAAGTCTGCGTGCAAGACTGTTTTACTGAAGCTTCTGGAATGAAGCCAGCAGTTGATGCTCAAACTTGGCAAAAATGGTTTGAGTGCTGGCTAGAGAGTTTATCTTCTCAGCTTCCTGCTGCTGACAGTTACGAACTGAGTTTACGTCTAACGGATGATGCAGAAATTCAAGTACTTAACTCGCAGTATCGGCAGCAAGATAAGCCCACGGACGTTTTAGCCTTTGCTGCACTGGAAACGGACGTACCGCAGTTAGAGGAGTTGCGATCGCTTTTACCTCTATACTTAGGCGATATTGCGATCTCAATTGATACCGCTAGCAAGCAGGCACAACAACAAGCACATTCGCTATCGACAGAGCTGGCTTGGTTAGCCGCTCACGGTCTTTTACACCTTTTAGGCTGGGATCACCCAGATGAGGAAACCCTATTAGAGATGCTGGAACAGCAAACTTTGCTACTAAGGATAGTTGGTCTTGATGTCAATCTTGATTAAACTGGGCAAGATTGTAATTGTAAATATTGGCACAGCGCGATCGCGACAATTTGTTACTAATATGGTCTCGCTAGATGAGATATGTCTAAATTAAACTGTCTGTGGAAATTGACAAATTAAGCAAGTAGTAGGCTGTAACTCGGCTAGATATAAAAACCAAAAATTATTGATGTTTGCCATCTATGACCCAAAAAGTTTCGACCTCAACGCCTAGTAGAACAGAAAAAGTGGTTCCAATTCAGCGAAATTTCTCTTGGCAAGTCGCCTCCAACTTATTAGTGAGCTTCAAATATGCTTGGAGTGGCATTGCTTATGCGTTTAAAACTCAACGCAACTTCCGCATCCATATCTGTATAGGAACTCTTGCTGTCTTTCTGGGCTTATTATTACGTTTGCCTTTGGTCGAAATAGCTGTGATTACGCTGACTAGCGGCTTAGTGCTAGTGATGGAATTACTAAACACCGCGATCGAGTCTGTTGTAGACTTGACGGTAAAGCAGACATATCACGAACTCGCTAAAATTGCTAAAGACTGCGCCGCCGGAGCAGTGTTAATCTCGGCTATCGCTGCCCTTTTAGTCGCCACCGCTCTTTTGTTACCTCCCCTGGTCAAGCTGATTATTTCTAGCTTGAATTGACAAGATTGTGACAAGGTAGCGGCGAATGAGTCACTCCTCACAATTAATTCCGAATTCCGAATTCCGAATTCCGAATTCTCCCCGCATCCCTTCTTCACGCACCATTCAAAAATGATTATAGTTATTGATAACTACGACAGTTTTACTTATAACCTAGTGCAGTACTTAGGTGAGTTAGGGGCAGAGTTCCCAGTTGCAGCAGAGATTCGGGTTTATCGTAACGACCAAATTACAATCGAGCAGATCCGCGAGTTGCAGCCAGATGGAGTTGTGATTTCTCCAGGTCCAGGTCGCCCAGAAGATGCAGGAATTTCTCTAGAGGCGATCGCGCACTTAGGTGAGAATACACCAATATTGGGCGTATGTTTGGGGCATCAAAGCATCGGGCAAGTCTTCGGTGGTAATGTTGTCTCTGCACCTGAATTGATGCATGGTAAAACTTCATCAGTTTCCCATACGGGAGTAGGCGTATTTAAAGATTTAGAAAATCCGTTGACCGCAACCCGCTATCATAGTTTAGCGATCGAACGGCAGACCTGCCCAGACGTGTTAGAAATTACCGCCTGGGTTGAGGACGGGACAATTATGGGAGTGCGACATCGGCAATATCCTCACATTGAAGGAGTCCAGTTTCACCCAGAAAGCGTCCTCACAACTTCAGGAAAGCAATTACTGCGCAACTTCCTGAAACAACTGCCGTCTCACTAGTGGAGTGAACGGAGAAGCGATGAAACGACGACAGTTAATTGGCTATGCTGGAGCGGGGCTACTTTCTACCTTAGCAGTGACGCTTGCAGCAAAATCTCAGCCTGCTGTAGCTCAAACCGGCAGCGGAATAACGGTACGATGGTTAGGTCATACTTGTTTTCTATTTACTGGTGGTGGGGCGCGAATTCTGGTCAATCCTTTTCGGCAGCTAGGCTGTGCGGCGGGATACAGACCACCGAAAGTAGAAACAGATTTGGTTTTAATTAGCAGTCAATTATTAGATGAAGGGGCAGTAGAGGAGGTTCCTGGCAATCCCCAGCTGATCTTTGAACCTGGAGTATACCAATTTAAAGGAACGCAGATCCAAGGAATTGCGATCGACCACGATCGCGAAAAGGGGAGAAGATTTGGTACTAACGTAGCATGGCTGTGGACGCAAGGCGGAATTAGGATTTTGCACTTAGGGGGAGCCGCTGCACCAATCACAATCGAACAAAAAATCCTCATAGGTCGTCCCGACGTGTTGCTAGTGCCAGTGGGGGGTGGTGCTAAAGCCTATAACCCTCAAGAAGCCCAAGCAGCCGTAAAAACTATCAACCCCAGATTAGTCATTCCGACTCACTATCGTACCCAAGCTGCCGATCCTGCTGCCTGCGACATCGTGCCGCTTGATGAATTTTTGTCACTGATGGAAGGAACTCCCATCCGTCGCAGTCAAAGCGATAGCTTAACGATTAAACCTGCCGACTTACCCAAGGACGAAACTGCTATTCAGGTATTGAGTTATAAGTTTTAACTGGTAGTTGGTCATTTGTCATTTGTCATCGATCGGTGGTAGTTGGTAGTTGCTCGTTGGTTGTTGGTTGTTAGTCATTGATAACTGGTTACTGGTCACTGGTCACTGGTCACTGCCCCTCTGCCCCTCTGCTCCCTAATAACTGCTAACTTGGAAAGATGTAGTTTCCTGACAGCGATGATGCAGTTGAACTCTAACAGCATTTATCCCTGCCCAGCCTGTCGCTTGGGCAAGGTTCAAGCTATGCCTTTAATGGAAGCGATGGCTTGCGACTGCTGCCAGCAGATTTTTGAAACTGATGTAGAAAGACAGCAGTTGAAAATGCTCTCCTGTCAACCACCGCTAGTCTGGCGTTGGAATGGCAGAAGGTGGATAGAAGCTTATTATGACGGCGTAGAATTTGGCTGGGGTTATACTCTAGCCGCGATCGCTCTCGTAGCACTACCAACAGCTATAGTTGCGCTGACCGTCTATATCTTTCCGCCCCTCCCAGATACTCCTTTATATTGGCTACCGTATGCTTGGATTTGGCTCACCTTTTTGTCACACTTATTAACAATTTGTTGGCTAGCGATCGAATTTTATCAATTTCAGCTCGGCATATTTTTGAAAACTTTGTTGCAGCGCTTAGTATTCCGCTAAAACACCGTACCGTCACTCTGTAACTGAATGGGGGAAACTCCATTCGGTCTGAGTTCGGCAGCAATCCGCCGTCCGGCGCTCCAAGTTCCGCCTTGCAAAATTTTGACTAAAGGCAGCTGCTTAGCATCCATTTCCAACTGCTGGCGGATCGTTGCAGCAATTTGGTCTAATAGAATCACAGTTAATGCTCGCCACTCGACAACGACTTCCGAGTCCACTGAGTGGGCGTAGTGGAAAATATCTGAGTGTTTGGCTTGTAGCAGTCCGAGATCGAGGCACAAACCACCATTTCGGTATTCTGGTAATCCGGTCAGGTCGTCAAGTCCTGTAATTTCTAAACCGAGTTCTTGTAGTGGCTCCAAAAGAGAATAAGTCAACCATTGCGAGAGTTTGTGAAATGGTACGAAAGAATTCAGAATTCGGAATTCGGAATTCGGAATTAAATTCTCTCTCTGCTCCTTTGTTTCCCAGCTCCCAGCTCCCAGCTCGTCCCTGCTCCCTTCCAGCGCAGGATGATGCCAGACATCGCCGAGGTTAACTCCGGCTATTTCAATTCTGCCAGACCAAATACTGCCGAGTCCTTCTAAAACAGCACGCAAAACTGTTGCAGCTGGTAGTTGTTTGTGGTGCGATCGCTCTAATAAATAATGCACGAGATTACCTGGACGGGGATTATCGTTACCAAACATTTGCGGGAAATCAAGGAGCGATCGCCCTAATTTTTGTAATAGTTCTACTCGTCCTGCCAACCCTACCAATGGATTATCCTCACTTACCTGAAATCCTTGAGCTAGGGTTGCTTCACTCAGAGATTGCAATCCTTGGGCATCGACTTGTAAAAGCTGATGAGGATGGCTGGAGAAAGCACCTTGACAGAACATCCGAAAACTAGCTACTGCTAGCCCCTCCGATCGCTGAAAGATCGAATCGGTTTCCCGTTCGCAATACAACCAGCGATCGCCCGCACCCGCATCTAACAGCACGCTGACGATCGCCAGATCGAACCGAGTCACAGCTCGCTCGACTGGAGATCGCCCTGCCAACAGCCGCTCTAACTGTGCTAAACGCGATACTCCACCAACTTCAAAATGCTGCCAGCGGCTATGAAAAGGAATTTGCCCGTCGGGATATTGCTCTTGCATGACGGCAATAACATAGTCTGCCACCCGTCCCAACTGCGTTAAATCGCAGCGGAAGTGACTCAACTTATCTTGCCGTGCTAACTCAAACAACTGCCCGCAGCGATCGCGAATCGCCCTGGGAGAACGCAAATAAGCGATCGCCTCTTCTGGAGACTGAAGGCTGAATTCTGAAGTTTGGAGATTCATCGTCAAGGAACAGGGAACAGAGTATGGGATATGGGGTGTAGGGGCGGGTTTAGCAAAAGATTTACGGGCTTTGACAACAAATCTTCAGCCAAAACCCGCCCGTACGAGTTTGAGGTGTTAATTCCGAATTCCGAATTCCGAATTCCGAATTCATTCCATTTCTCTACCTTTAATTTCTGCCAATCCTAACGGATCTAGTACCGCGCCAGGAGTGTAATAGCCAGCAGCTTTTTTCGCCTCAATTTCCACCTGTGCGTCTTGGGGAATCAAATCGTCAGGGATCGGTACTCGTTCTACAACTTCAATACCTGAGTTAGTGATGGCTTCATATTTCATGTTGCTCATCGATACCAAACGCTCGATTCGAGTAATGCCCAACCAATGCAATACATCTGGCATTAACTCTTGGAAGCGCATATCTTGCACCCCAGCAACGCATTCCGTGCGGGCAAAGTAAGCATCAGCGCGATCGCCTCCTTCTTGCCGCTTGCGAGCATTGTAAACTAAAAATTTCGTCACTTCTCCCAATGCCCGACCTTCTTTCCGACAGTAAACAATGACTCCCGCACCCCCTTCCTGTGCTGTTTGGATGCAGACTTCAATTCCATGCACTAGATAAGGACGACAGGTACAAATATCGCTGCCAAAAACATCGGAACCATTGCATTCATCGTGAACCCGCACTGCCAAGGGTCGATTGGGATCGGTAATTGCTGCCAAATCGCCAAAAATATAGACCGTGACTCCGCCAATTGGTGGCAGGAATACTTCTAAATCCGATCGCGTCACTAATTCTGGGAACATTCCCCCGGTTTGCTCGAACAAGGCACGGCGCAAGTCTGCTTCCGAAATTTGAAAGCGTTTGGCAATGCCTGGTAAATACCATACAGGCTCGATCGCGGCTTTAGTGACAAGGACATCGCCTTTAGATTTGAGCAGCTTGCCATCGATCGCCAACCGCCCTTTTTCCACCGCTGCTTGTAATTCTGGAAGATAAACGTGCGCTTTTGTAATGGCGATCGTCGGTCTGATATCGTATCCTTCCTGGTAATAAGATGCAAACGCCTCGCCTACCATTGCCCCAAACGGATCGAGCGAAACTATTTTCTCCGGGTCGTACCAACTCGGATATGGTCCAATATGCTCGACAGGCGAAGTATTTGTTAAATCAGCACGGTGATCTGCTTGCAATACCCCGCTTGCTACAGCCAGAGCGCGATAGACGGCATAACCGCCTGAATGAGTCCCGATCGCATTTCTGTGAGTTGGGTTAGCGAGGGTAGCCACGACCGGACCCCGTTGCATTGGGTCTTTGTCTCCCCAGCGAATCGGAATAGGTTGCGAACCAAAATTGCTCGGGTGAGAAGTCAGAATAATATGCCTGGGACTACTTTTTCGCTCTTGCATCGTTGTATTTGCTCTACCTGCTAATGGGGTTAAGAGGGCTGTGACGCAACCAGACAAAGTAAGATGCTACGAATAGCAAACCTTAAGGGGGAAACTTCAATTATAGCGATCGAATTTTGGTTTCAATAGTAACCCATAGCACGAAATTGGCTGCTCTTGGGTTAAATCTGAGGTTCAGGATACTAAGTTCTCAAATTTATGTATAAAAAAGTACAAAAAAGTGGTAGGACTTGCTTAATTCTAAAATTGAAGGAAACGGGTAAAAGCCCTTAGTCATACCGCGATCGCCTTTAACATCCGACTTAACTAATAACTTAGCTATGACAACGAACGTATGAATGAGTCGTCTATTCAATCTTTTCTAGAAAACTTGAAGCATCCTGATGAAGTCGTGCGTCAGGCAGCAACAGAAGCGCTGTGGCGAGCTTGGTTTTATCAAAAAGGGGACTACGGTTGGGAATGCATCCAACGTTCTCAAGTTCTTTTCTCGGCTGGAAAAGTGTCGCAGGCAGAAGCAGTCTTGACAGAACTTATTCGCGACCAACCAGATTTTGCCGAAGCTTGGAATCGCCGAGCTATTTTATACTACTTCACTGCCCAGTACGAAAAAGCATTGGTAGATTGTCAGACAGTCGTTAAACTCAACTCAATGCATTTTGGTGCTTGGCACGGTCTGGGTTTATGCCAAATGGCACTAGCAGATTATTCCGCTGCAATTCGCGCTTTTCGCCAAGCATTGAAGATTCAGCCATATGCCATAGATAATCAAAGGCTGCTCTTGGAATGTACGGCAAAGTTATGAGGGGCAAAGAGCTAAGGTATAGGCGAGTAGTTCTAGCCACTAGTCACCAGCCACTGGTTCCACTGACAACAGATAACTGATAACTGATTATGATTGATTGGGATGCACTGACGGCTGAGTTACAGGGAATTGAAGTTATTAGCGATCCTAACCAAGTTGCTAAGTTATCTCAGGATTACCACACTTTCAGTCCCATACTGCAAGCTCAGTTAGATGGGAAAAAGGGGGATTTGGTTGTCCGTCCTACGACAGAAGCAGAGGTGATGCAGGTTGCAACAACCTGCGTTAAATACCGCGTTCCCGTGACGATACGGGGGGCTGGAACGGGCAATTACGGGCAGTGCGTACCCCTCCACGGTGGCGTGGTTTTGGATATGTCGCGGATGCAGGCAATTCGCTGGATTAAATCGGGAGTAGCGCGGGTAGAAGCAGGGGTGAAATTAGCTGCTTTGGATAAGAAAGCGCGAGAAACAGGGTGGGAGATGCGGATGGTTCCTTCTACTTATCGGACGGCGACGATTGGCGGGTTTATTGCTGGCGGAAGTGGGGGAATTGGCTCGATTAATTACGGACAGTTGCGCGATCGCGGTAATATTAATGCTATTCGTGTCGTAACTATGGAAGACGAACCCAAAGCGATTGAACTGCGGGGAGATGATATCCACAAAGTCAACCACGCTTGGGGTATTAATGGCATTATCACGGAATTAGAAATTCCCCTTGGTGCGGCTTATCCTTGGACTGAGGTGATTGTCACTTTTGCAAGTTTTATGGCGGCTGCCCATTTCGGTCAGGCTTTGGGCGATGCTGATGGGATGATTAAAAAGCTTATTTCTATTTTTGCTTGGTCAATTCCCTCTTATTTTGGCGCACGTCAATACATTCCTGATGGAACTCACGCAGCACTGTTAATGGTAGCTGAACCGAGTTTGGAATTATTACCTGGATTGGTACAAGAATACGGCGGTTGTATTACCTATCAGCGATCGCAACAAGATGCAGGTAAGAAATTCAACTTGGCAGAATTTACCTGGAATCATACTACTTTACACGCTCGTAGTGCCAATCCTAATATTACCTATTTACAAAGTCTGTTTCCTGCCGATAAAAATCTCCAAATAGTAGACCATATGTATCGTTACTTCGGTGACGAGGTGATGATGCATTTAGAATTTATCCGTGTTGGCGGTCGAACTGTTCCCGCTGCCCTGCAATTAGTGCAATATACTACCGAGGAACGCCTGAACGAAATTATCCGCTATCACGAAGAACATGGGGTTTTCATTGCTAATCCGCATACATATATTATTGAAGACGGTGGCAGAAAAGTTATCGACCCAGAACAGATGAAGTTTAAACAAATGGTCGATCCCTATGGGTTGCTCAATCCAGGTAAGATTAAGGCGTTGATGCGATCGTAGGCTGACTCTCAAGCATGGAATCACAGAATCCGAAAGTCGTCGTTATTGGTGCTGGCTGGGCTGGATTAGGAGCTACATATCGCCTAGCAAAACAAGGGTACAATGTGACGCTGTTAGAAGCAGGTGCTTATCCTGGGGGTTTGGTTGCAGGTTGGAAAACTCCAGGCGGGCGATCGGTAGAAGCGGGAATTCATGGTTTCTGGTATCCTTACAGTAATATTTTTTCCCTAGTACGGGAACTAGGGATTAGTCCTTTTACACCTTTTACCCGTTCTTCCCAATATTCCCCTGCTGGATTAGAGGTAGAGTCGCCAATTTTTCAAGATTTACCGCGCCTTCCTACACCACTGGGAACTTTTCTCTACACCCAGTTCAAAAGATTACCTTTAAGCGATCGCCTCAGTGCTTTACCATTACTCTATGCTGTAGTAGATTTCGATAATAGTGACGAGGCTTGGCAGCGTTACGACAAAGTTACAGCTCGCGAACTGTTTAAAGATTTTGGCGTATCGGCTAGACTTTACCGCGATTCATTTGAACCGATGCTGCTAGTAGGGTTATTTGCACCAGGCGAACAATGTTCTGCGGCTGCGGCTTTGGGAATGTTGTATTATTTCATCCTGGCGCACCAACCGGATTTTGACGTGGTTTGGTGTCGGGGTACGGTAGGGGAAAAGATTTTTCGTCCTTGGGTAGAACAAATCGAACAGGCGGGGGGAAAAATTCTACCTAATCGTCGCGTCAGCGATATTCTCCTCGATAGTGAAGGATTGGCAAAAGCTGTAGTTTGCGGCGATGAAGTCTTCGAGGCGGATGCTGTCATCTTTGCTGTAGGAGTCAGCGGGATGCAGAAGATTGTTAGCGGTAGTTCTAGCTTGCAAAACCGCAAAGAATTTCGGAATTTAATGAATTTGGGTGCGGTTGATGTGTTAGCAACTCGGCTATGGTGCGATCGCAAAATTCACATTCCCCGTCCTTCTAATGCATGTTTCGGCTTTGATG
Source organism: Chroococcidiopsis sp. CCALA 051 (assembly GCF_003015105.1). Taxonomy (NCBI): domain Bacteria; kingdom Bacillati; phylum Cyanobacteriota; class Cyanophyceae; order Chroococcidiopsidales; family Chroococcidiopsidaceae; genus Chroococcidiopsis; species Chroococcidiopsis sp. CCALA 051. The sequence continues at coordinate 66,803 of NZ_PYCI01000005.1, forward strand.
CTACCACAGGTTGGACGTTTTTCGATCTCAATGCATTACACGATGAATACCGCGACGTACCAGAAACAGTCATTGAGGCAGATTTCTATCATGCCAATCAACTGTTACCAATGAGCGATGAGGAAATTGTCTCGTTAGTACAAGATTATTTAACAACTTGCGTACCAGAATTTCAAGCAGCTAAAATTTGCGATCGCAGTATTATTCGTTTATCTAGAGCCGTAACTCATTTTGCCCCTGGTAGCTATCAAAATATGTTACCAGCAAAGACGAGTATAGATAATGTATTTATGAGCGGTGATTGGATTATCAACCGTCACGGTTCGTGGTCGCAAGAAAAAGCCTACGTTACTGGTTTAGAAGCAGCAAATCTAGTTATAGAAAGATTTGGCAAGGGGACAACAGCCGAAATTATTCCCGTCGAACCGGACGAGCCACATATAGAAATGATGCGATCGCTTAACAGAAATTTACGTAATTTAGGTAATACTTTTCCTCCCATTTGGCTACCATAACCTCAATTGATTTCAGTCCGCGCAGGCGGACTTTGCCTGTGTAGACGCGAATTCTATTTGCCTAATACTTGGCTTAAGTCTATTTTTCGTATGCATGAACGACTTGATAGAGATGGAATTCGTTGCGAGCAATTCCCGCCCAATAAGGCTCATCTGGATTAAATCCAGGCTGCTTCAAAATAGCTTCAAATGCTTCTTGGCTCTCCCATTGCCCATAGTTGAAAACTCTCGTACCATCTAGACTACGATGAAAAGTAGCCGAAATCAAACCTGGTGAATTATTCATAGCGCGATCGAGTTCAGCTGATGCGCGTTTCACCATTTCTTGCTGATTAGCAGAAATCATTCTAAACTCTGCTAAATGAGTGATGCGATCGCCTGCAACAATCGAAACTTCTTGAGATAGCGATCGGCTAGCGAACACTTCGAGTAAATGGGAATCGGGAGGAAAAAATTCAGTAAAAATAGTTGGGCGTGATAAATTGCGATAATCGAATTTAGGCATCCACTGGCTATAGGTAAAGACACGAACGCCATCTAAACTTTTATGAACGCTAGCAGATTTTAAGAAATTGCTAGATAACCAAGATTCAATCTGTTGTTGTACAATTGCTTCTACTAAAGCATCTTGATGCCTTGGGGCGACGCTGTAAAGATCTAGCCCGACAGTAACGGCATTGGTGCTATCTATTTGAATCATCTTAGATTTTCTACATTAATGCTACACTAACTTGCCAGTTATAGTAAAGTCTTTTTATCGTCTTGTCTCACGCATTCTTGCTAAAGTTGTAACAATCTTGCTGGATTTACAGCAATTTTTTATAAGCTTGGGGAGTTATCCCTGTATATTTACGAAACATCTTTGTAAAGTGACTTTGGCTTTGAAATCCCACCTTCTCTGCAACAAGAACAATCGAGTTGTGTTCTTCTAGCAATTGTTTTGCTTTCTCAATTCGTTTGCTAATTACGTACTGGTGGGGTGTAATTCCTATAGATTGTTTAAATAAACGAGCAAAGTGATAGGGACTTATTTGAATGACAGCAGCTATCTCTACTAAGGTCAGATTTTGCTCCAAGTTGTCGTGAATGTAATCAATCACCTGTTTGATTTTTAATTTAGATAAACCACCAGCGCAATTGCGAACTTTATATTTCCGTACTGAGTAATGTTTTAAAAGATGCACTACTAATGCATTTGCCATTGATTCTGCATAGAGGCGATCGCTTAATCCCTCTAATTCTAATTCCGATTTGAGTGCTAAACCAATTTGTTGAATGAGTGGGTCGTGAAGTTTGAACTGTGGGATAATTTCAATATTTGCTGATTCATAAAAAGCAGATACGAAAAGCTTACTGTCAAGACGAAGTAACAGGAAGTCAGCATCACGATCCCAAGCTAATTTGCGATACAGATAAGGCGGCGTAATCATGATGTCACCTTGTATCAGACGTTCGCTAATACATTGTCCCTCTGCTGTTCGCTCTAGTTGAATTGGGTGTCCAAGATGAATGCTAATTAGATGCTGAGGAAGACAGCATTCAGACAATCCATTTGCAGGTTGATAATGATGTTCGACACGAATAAGGTCTAACGTAGTTGCTTGACTAGATAGAATGGGCGAATGCGGTACAATCTCTAGAAAACGTTTACTCTTGGTTGTGTTTTCTCGGCTCATTTTCCCTTTGCCATTCTCTTAATTTCTCACTTCATTCGCCTCATCCTTTTGGATAAAACAATCGTACCTACTCAGGCAAATTTGGCATATGAACTAACTCCAATTTTAGCCCATCAGGATCGGCAAAGAAAACGGCGTAGTAACCAGGTGAATATTGATATTCTGCGGGAGGATCGAGGACTGTCACGCCCATTTCTTGAACTAATTTGTGTAAGTTATCTACTTGCTCCCGACTATCGGCATTAAATGCCAGATGGTGAAATCCAGGAGAGTAGCGATCGTGAAATTTGTTAGGCGAATCTGGATTAGCAACAGTAATTTCAATTGCTCCAGCATCCTGCAACCACCACATAATATAGATATCGTTTTTTTCTACCTGCTGGTAGCCCATAAAGCCTAGAATCGCATCGTAAAAAGGTTCGGATTGTTCTAAACTTTTGACTGTGAGGCAGAGGTGGTTCATCGTTCCTAGAGTCATACAAGCCTCTCGCATGTACTAGAACAAATGTATTGTATTACGATCGCCGCAGCACTTTGATGTACTTAACCATTTCTTCCTGATATCCCAAGCGATCGCGCCTCTCCTACCACAGCAACAGGATAAAGATAATGCTAGAGTGAGCGAATGGCTTTTTTCCCCGCTTGCTACACCATGACGAGCATCTCTGCGGCACAAACCCGAACCGAACAACATCGCCAGCAATTCCCCGCCCTGGCAAATAAATCTTACTTCAATTATGGGGGGCAAGGACCGATGCCCCAAGCAGCCATAGACGCAATTATTGCTTCCCACGAATACATTCAACTTAACGGTCCCTTCTCCTCTCAAGTTAACGCTTGGATTACTCAAGAAACCGAGAAAACCAGACAGGCAATTGCCACTGAACTCAACGCCCCACCCGAAACCATTACCCTCACCGAAGATGTAACTGTAGGCTGTAATATTGCTCTGTGGGGGATTGACTGGCAAGCAAAAGACCATATCTTACTCTCAGACTGCGAACACCCAGGAGTCATCGCCACTACCCGAGAAATTGCCAGAAGATTTGGCGTAGAAGTTTCCACCTGTCCCCTCATGGCGACGCTGAACCAAGGAGATCCAGCCGCAGTTATCGCCCAGCACCTCACACCCCGCACCCGCTTAGTTGTCATCAGTCACATCCTCTGGAATACGGGTCAAGTCTTGCCAGTTGACAAAATTGTAGAAGTATGCAGACAGCATCAGGGCGATCGCCCCGTGCAAATTCTAGTCGATGCAGCGCAATCTGTCGGCTTGTTACCCTTAAATTTGACTCAACTAGGGGCAGATTTCTACGCCTTCACGGGTCATAAATGGATGTGCGGACCCGCCGGAGTTGGTGGTTTATACGTCCGTCCAGAAGCACTTCTTGGCACGGATAACTGCCCTCCCTTACAGCCTACCTTCATCGGCTGGCGGAGTATAGTTATGGATAGTACGGGACAGCCCCAAGCATGGCAACCAGACGGTAGACGTTATGAAGTCGCCACATCAGCCTTTCCACAGTATGCCGGATTGAAAGCTGCGATCGCCACCCATCAGCAATGGGGAACCGCCGAGTCACGCTATCAACGAATTTGCCAACTCAGCCAATATCTCTGGCAACGTCTGAACGAATTATCAGATATTATTTGCCTGCGTCACGCCCCACCTCAAGCCGGACTCGTTTCCTTTCAACTCAAAAATCGATCTTCCCTTCATGCAAAACTCGTCCAATTTCTCGAATCAAATCGCTTGATGACACGCACCCTCGTCGATCCAAGCTGCGTCAGGGCTTGCGTCCACTACTTTACCCTCCCCTGCGAGATCGATCGCCTCATTGAAGAAATCGAAAGATTTTGCCAGCAAAGCTAAAATGTCACGCAAAGGTGCAAAGTGTGCTTAGCGTCTTTGCGTGACACTAATCTGTCTTTAACTTTTATGGAAAAATCTAGACCTACCATATACATAGCCATCACCAACCACGGATTCGGACATGCGACCCGCACCGCCTCACTTGCAGCGAAGATCCAGCAGTTGTGTCCCGATATCTTACTCATCATGGTGACAACCGCACCCCGTTGGTTACTGGAATCATACATAGAAGGAGACTTTATCTATCGTCCTCGTGCCTTCGATTTAGGTGTAATCCAGTCAGATAGCTTAACGATGGACAAAGTCGCCACGTTAGAAAAGCTACAGCAAATCCGCAAACAAGAACGCTCGATAATTGCCTCAGAAGTTAACTTTATCCGTCAAAATCGCGTTAATCTGATCCTTGCCGATATCCCTCCTTTGGCAGTAGCGATCGCCCATGCCGCAGGTATTCCCTGTTATATGAGTAGTAACTTTGGATGGGATTTCATTTATCGCGACTGGGGAGGTGAATTTGTGGAATTTGCCGATTGGATGGGCAAGCATTACGCACAATGCGATCGCCTATTTCGGTTGCCTTTTCACGAACCGATGAGTGCTTTTTCCAATATTACCGATGTTGGCTTAACGGGTGGTTCACCACGTCACGCGATCGACACGCTACGATCTAATTGGGGTATCAGTACCCCACCAGAAAAAACTATCTTACTCACTTTTGGTGGTTTAGGTCTACAACAAATTCCGTTTAAAAACCTTCAACTTTTCCCCGATTGGCAGTTCCTTACTTTTGATGTTACAGCTCCAAACTTACCAAATTTAATCAAAATTACTGACCAAAAGTTACGTCCAGTTGATTTTATGCCCCTCTGTGGCAGAGTTATTTCTAAACCAGGTTACGGTACTTTTGCTGAAGCAGTTGGCGTGGGAATTCCTATAGTTACCCTGACTCGTGAAGACTTTGCCGAAGCTAAATTTTTAGTTGATGGAATTGCAAATTACTCTTACCATCAAATTCTCAACACAGAAGAATTCTTTCAAAGCCACTGGGAATTTCTCCACCAACCTCCACAACCACCCCGACAATCTCAACCTATAGCAAAAGACGGCAACGAAGCGATCGCCCAAGCCGTGCTTGAAGCCGTAAGTCGTAAGTCGTAAATCGGAATTAACTGATAATTGATAACTGACAACTGACCATGCATCAACATATTCTCAGACTTTCTACCGCTGGTAAATCTTTTATTAACATCACTGCTAAAGTTGAAGCAATTGTTGCTCAATCTGGTGTAGAAACTGGACTGTGTAGTTTATTTTTACGCCATACTTCTGCAAGTTTAGTAATTCAAGAAAATGCCGATCCTGATGTACTGCAAGATTTAGCAAACTTCATGGCAAAACTCGTACCAGAATCAGCGAATTACATCCACAATGCTGAAGGTGCAGATGATATGCCCGCCCACATTCGTACAGCCCTAACTCACACTTCCGAACAAATTCCCATTTCTAGAGGACAATTATTATTAGGAACCTGGCAGGGAATTTACATTTGGGAACACCGTCAGCGCAGCCATATTAGAGAACTTGTCGTTCATATTTCTGAATAAGGGAGCAGGGAGAATTCGGAATTCGGAATTCGGAATTCGGAATTCAAGATTCAAAATTTACCTCTCGCAAGAGCGCCTTTCACCAATTACCCATTACCCATTCCCATCCAAAATGACAATCTCAGATCTAATAAATTGGTTTGAAAATTGGGCAAATCCTGCTTGGCAAGAAAGTTGGGATAATTCTGGTTGGCAGATTGAACCAGGAGTATTAGAGCAACCTGCAAGGGTACTGGTATGCTTGACACCAACTCTAGCTGTGATGCAAGAGGCGATCGCACTACAAAAATCGGGTATTCCAGTCAATCTAATTTTTGCCCATCATCCACTAATTTTTAGTCCGCTGAAATCTTTGTGTAGTGGAAATGCGATCGCGGACATGACGCGCCTAGCTTTTCGTCACCATATCGGCGTTTATACAGCTCATACTAACTTTGACCAAGTAGCAGACGGTACTGCTGACGTACTAGCGCAGTTGTTACATCTCAAGCAAGTTGCGCCAATTGTACCGACGCAGCCAGAACTCGGTTACGGTCGCGTGGGAGAGATTAACCCTTCTTGTACTTTGCAAGAATTGTTACAACAAATTCAAACAGTACTGAACCCTCCCGATCTGATTTTCTCCCCGACAGTAGATTTACAAAAAACCATCGAGCGAGTAGCTGTTTTAGGTGGGTCTGGTGCTAGTTTTATTTCGGATGTGGTAAAAACAGGGGCGCAAGCTTATTTAACTTCCGATTGTAAGTTTCATCAATTTCAAGAAAGTCGCGATCGCGGTTTAATTCTGATTGATGCCGGACACTACGCTACCGAACGTCCAGCTTGCGATCGATTGGTGACAAAGCTTCAAACTGCCGGAGTGGAATGGGCGCAATTAAGTCAGCAAGACGAAGATTTTCGACTTTTCTACAAGCGCTAGCAGCTTCTCGACCCAAACACCTCCGCGATCTTACGTAAGTCACAGCCAATATCGTTATATATTTTTACATTTACTCGAAAATTTTGTAGCCCATTTTACAATTTATCTGAGATCCAGCAAGTAACCTAAAAAGTATAAAACAATACGTTTATCAAGACGGTAAGAGTTTAAGCAACTTCTGCAAGCAATTCTTACTAGTTTTCGTCAGCAGCATCTTACATACATACACTGTTTCTACTAACTTTGCCTTTTTTAGTTTAAGTATTTAATAGCAAGATTTGATTTTTTAAAATCAATTCACTGCATTGATTGTCAACAAATTATTACGAAATATCAAAATAATTTGTTAGACTATTTTGCGGAAGTTTGGTAAAAGCTGTTGTAGTAATTCGGCAGACTCAATCGGATAAATTCACGAGTTGCATAAATGCGATCGCTTGCATAGGTAAGCGAAGAATTTTGCTGTGGCATAGCAGTAGCTATTGCAAAACTAAACTATCAATTTAAATATTCGAGTAGGGGTAAGCTATATGTCAGTAATCTTCAATCTCGATGCTAAGAAAAACGCTCGAATTCTATTACTATCTTTGCGAAAGATAAAGTTTCATGTTGCCCGCTGTTATTTATACGAGCTAGAAGATTTGATTTGTGAATTTGACTCAGCCGATATACTTACACCAGTTTTTAATCCCGACTTGTTCAAAGTTACTAATAGAATTGCTAATACTATGGCTCAAGCTGTTGGTAGTAGCAGGCTAATTAATCCATTGTTCAAGCAATTTAATCTGGATAAAGAGTACGAACTATTTTTTATCATCTGCCAGTCTCCTCTAGACATTCTAACGATAAATTCAATAAAAAACTGGCGAAACAAATGTCGTAGAGTAGTAGTTTGGCTCGATGAAATTTGGGCAAAAGATATTGAAAAATGGAAAGTTCAGCTGAGTTTTTTGCAAGAAATTGACTATATTTTCATGAATTTTAGCCAAAGTATCGAGGGAGTCTCCAAAATAATTCAACGCCCTTGTGAATACATTCCATTTGGAATTGATGCAATTAAGTTCTGTCCTTATCCGCTGAATAGAGAGCGTAGCGTCGATCTTTATAGTGTTGGTCGCCGCTCGCAAGTCACGCATCAAGCTTTATTGAATTTATCTGAAAGAATTAATTTTTTTTATATCTATGAAACTATCAAAGATCTATACACAGCCGATCATAGATATCATCGAAGTCTATATAAAAATATTTTAAAAAAGAGTCGTTATTTTATTGCCAATCGAGCAAAGATTGACGATGCAAATGCAACTGGCGATCAACAAGAAGTAGGCGCACGCTTTTTTGAAGGTGCAGCAGCAGGAACAGTCATGCTAGGAGTTCCCCCTGAATGCGAATCCTTTACTCGAAATTTTGACTGGGAGGATGCAGTCATTCAAGTTGCTTACGATGCCCCTAATATAGTTGAAATTCTAGCCGAACTTGACTCCCAGCCCGATCGCTTGCAAAAAATCCGTACTAACAATGTTGTTAACTCACTCTTAAAACATGATTGGGTTTACCGTTGGGAAACAATTTTAGCTACAGTCGGACTGGATAGTACGCCAGCAATGATGGCTCGGAAAGCTCGTCTACAGAACTTAGTCGAGAGAATACTGACTCGGAAAAACAGCGATGAGCGATCGGCAGCTCATTACTCAGACCGAATTCACAAGCAAGACAGAACGCAGATGCCAGTTGTTTGAATCAGTTATCACTGACTAGTGACTAGTGGCTGGTGACAAGAATTGAGTTTAACCACTAGTCACCAGCCACTCACCAATGACAAATGACCAGTCAAATGGCGCAAAAGAGCGAGGAAGATTTATAGAAAACCCTGATTTTTCTCTATTCAAGCTGATGAGATGCTAAAGAATGAGTTAAAATTGATTAAAATAGAGCGAGCTGATAAGGTCGAGTTTTCTCGAATTGACGCTTAGAGGGATGCCACTCAAGCCGAGGAGGCAGAGGGAAAGGCATGATTCGTTTAAGTAAACGTCTAGCGTAAAGGTGGTACAAAAATTTCCAAGTTGCTTAATGCATGTAGCGCGGTCGATAGCCACTGATATTGGTCGGAGTGCGAGGATAAGCGAAATGCTGCTAATGACAGATGAAGTTTCTAATAGGCTTCTTTAGTGTCCGCTAGACTCAGTAGTAGTTTCAATCAATAGCTGGCGGTCGAAATATAATATGAAACTGAAATACAAGCAAAAACTGAAACACAAACATATAATTGCCAAATTGGAGTAAAGTTAAGTAGCTCAAACTGGGTATTATATAGTAGGGTTTAGCCCAACAGTCCACAGGTATAACGACGTTGAGAAAGGTAGAAGCAATAAATGCTACACCGCAAGATTTATCAACTGTGTTGCGATGGGCGTGAAGTATGTATCTTCTTGCGGGATCAGCAACGCTGGATCGAGAAAGCCCGCATCATCGATATCGAAGGCGATTTAGTCACTCTCAGATATGAAACTGAAGAAGAAGACGAAATCTGCTCTTGGGAGGAGATGGTTCGCCTAGAAAGTATTGGTGCAGTGACTCAGAAGCTAGCTTCTGTACCGCGAGGCAATGCTGAACCCTTAGTTTCTGACGACTGCCCCGAAGCAGAGCGCATTCGCAATCGCTTTACTGATTCTAATCCTGAATAAGTTCTAATCAGTAAAGGCGTTTTAGATAACGCCTTTACTTGTTTTATTCGTCTTGGCGTTCGTAGGCAGGGCAGTAGCCATCCGGTGTAACCTTGAAGCCAAATAAGGGCGACTCTGGATTCCAACAGCGCTGCCCGCGCTGGAACTTGCAGGTAGCACAGCAGCTCAAATCCGTCCAGGCTAAGCGATCGCCATTTTGGTTCATCAACTCGCGGGGCGACAAGCCCCGCAAAACTAGGTCTTCACCTTGCCAGCGAGCTTCCACTAAGCCTGTATCGGCAAAATTGCGCCAGCGAGGATCGGCGGTAATGGCATCAGGCAAGGTAATAGTTACAACAGTACCTAATTCGTTAAGTTCTCCTTCATAATTCGTTTCTGGAGCAGCTGGTTGAACGAAAACATCGCCGATGGGTAAATCGACAAGCGTGCCAACGGCTGGAGAATGTAAGTGGTAGCGGTTGCGTAATTCTTCCAGGCTAGCTAGGTCGGCTAGATAAGTTGGAGCGCCATGAACGAAAATAACGTGCTTCGGTCGCAGGTTGTGAATAAGTTGAGTCGTACCAGGACCATCGCTATGCTGTGCTAGCAGGTAGGTTTCTACCTCTACTAGGGGTGAGGAATGAGGAGTGAAGAGTGAGGGTTGAAACTCGTTAGGATGACCAGGATTTTCAGGGAGAAGAACTAACCAGGGTCCGGTGTTGGGTTGGCAGTATTGACTTAAATCAGTAACATTATCTGCGATCGCGATACAGGGCGATTGACCGACAATTCCTCGCTGTTCGAGTGGTAGGCGACGGACTCGCGGGCGTACCTTTTCATCCCAAAATAAAGATTGATGTTTGGCAAAGTTTTGTACTGCTGTGGGGAAATGTGGTAGTAATTCTAAATAGGCATCGCAGCCCTGAGCTACACTGCCATCAACCCAAATATCGAGGTTGCGTCCGGTAAAGTTGTGATGGCTGCGCAACAGCATCAGAATTTCCTGACCTAGACCTAGAGTCGATGTAGGCAAAAGGACAGAATACGAACTGGCGATCGCCCGATTAATTCTTTCAGCCAGTTGATTTTCTTGGTTGCGACGGTGCGGATGACGTGCCGTGCCGTAGGTTCCTTCGATAATTAATACATCTGGTTCTAAACCGCGTAACTCTTCTAAAGGTAAACCTTCCACCAGGCGAGAGTTAGATAAGAAAAAGTCCCCCGTGTAAAACACTGTATAAGTGCGCCGTCCAGTCGTGTAGGTAAGGAGAATGGCTGCTGCCCCTGGTAAGTGTCCGGCAGGATATAATTCAGCCGTCAATCCATCCTGAAATTCCACAGGCGATCGCCAAGGTAGCGCTTGACAAAATTGCGGGATCTTTCCATCCTCATCTAACCAATTCAGCGGTAGCAGACGAGTTGTTGCTTCGCTGGCATAAATTGGCAGTTGCGGAAAGGCACGATGCAGGGATAGTAAACCTTTAGCATGATCGGGATGAGCATGACTGCATAGAACTAGGTCTACTGGCAAGTTGGTAGCGACAAGTAAACCATGAGACTTAGGCTGTTCTAGTCCCGATTGTAAAACAGAAATGTCCGTCAATCCGCAATCGAGCAGAATGCGGTACGGTCCCATCTTGACCATCAAACAGACACCTTCATCCCCATGCTTCACACCATAGGGAAAGCATTCTAGTTCTGAATTTGCTTCCCCTACAGGCATAGAGGATGCTGACATGCGATCGCTCATCTTCCCCTCCACTCGAACCTAATGCCGCTGTTGGAGCGCAGCGATAAATATGAAACGATGAATTGTAGGATAATTAGGTCATGAATGAAGCGAGCAGCGAATAGAAGCGACAGGTTAGGGAAAGATCGGGGGGCAATTCAATTCATAATGCGCAATTAGACCCCACGCACTCACAACTAACAACTCTTCACTAATAACTGGTCACTGGTCACTGGTCACTGTTAATGGGCGGAGCCGTTACCGTGGTAGTTGTCTGAATCGTAAAATCCGTTTTTCGTGCCAAAAAATAGGCAACAAACAGTAAATACAACCGTTAATCCTACTAAGACAAGTTTGATATCCATTTCTTAATTATTCCTCTCTTTAATTTCGACAAGCACAACGATTTGAAGTCGAGAGACTTCTACCCTGGGGATATTAGCAGAGCGCGATCGGGCGATCGCTAACAGCCTTTATCCGTTCAATTGTAAATAAATAATTGCTGGTAAATTGACTCTCTTCCATCAGATTTTAGAACCTTCTACCCTAACCCGTCCATCTACTGAAGTTGCACCAGCATTACTTGGCTGCACTTTAGTTAGGCAATTGCCGTCTGGACAAATTCTCAGGGGAGCGATCGTCGAAACAGAAGCTTATGCCCCTGGAGATCCAGCTTTTCATGCCTATCGGCGTGTCACCCCGCGCAATCAAGTTGTATTTGGCATGGCAGGGAGAGCATACGTGTATCAAATCTATGGCATGTACCACTGCCTAAATGTCGTCACGGACTGCGAAGGAATTCCTAGTGCCGTACTCATTCGCGCTTTACAACTGGAGTGCTTGCCTAGTGGCTGGGAAATTGGTAGTAAAGGAAACTTGCACCGTCTAGCGGCTGGACCAGGTAAACTATGTCGTGTTTTGCAGATCGATCGCGGCTTAAACGGAACTATATTACAACCAGGACAACCGCTATGGCTCGAACAACGTCAGCAAGAATTTGCGATCGTCCAGACAACGCGGATCGGACTATCTCAAGGTGTAGATCTCCCTTGGCGGTGGTACGTGCAGGGTTGTCCGGCTGTTTCTAAAGTTTAACTATGACATGTAGCATTTGTAACAATTAGCGCGATCGCATTTGAGCAAAAACCCAAAAAACTTGTATAATCCTCATCTAAACATCAAATCTCTACATAAAAGGAGATTGACAAATTTATGGCACGTAGTAATGGCGGCGGTTTTTGGGCAGATTTTCGCAAGTTTATCATGCGCGGCAACGTCATTGACTTGGCAGTTGCAGTTGTTATCGGTGGCGCATTTGGCAAGATCGTTACCTCTTTCGTAGAAGATATTATTACGCCCGTAATTCTCAATCCGGCATTGCAGGCTGCTAACGTTCAAGATTTACAAAATTTATCGGTCAACGGCATCAAATACGGTGTGTTTCTAGCAGCTGTTCTCAACTTTGTAGTCATTGCTTTTTGCCTTTTCTTAATCATCCGTGCCTTTGAAAAAGCTCAGCGCCGATTTTTCCGCAGTCCAGAAGCTGCTGAAGCTGCACCACCCGATCCTGCTGTCATTGCCCAAGAGAGATTGACAGGAGCATTAGATCGCCTGACGACCACGATTGAGACTCGGAACTTGGGTTAATCCCGAGTTGAGCAAGATAAACATAGGTGCGATCGCACCCCTATCTCATAAGATCCAAAGCTTGTAAAATTGCAGTATTGCTTGGCTTTTAGCCAACCAGAAATGCCTGTTGGCTTTTAGTCCACACAAAACGTCAGTTGGCTTTTAGCCGACCAGAAATGTTTATAGAACAACCAATTGTTTTAACTCTTACTCATGACCGTTGCTGCAAATACTGCTACGGGACTAGGTTCCCGCTTGGTAAACACCGTGCTGGCAATTCAGCCTCTAGCTAACTTAGCTAAGCATCAAGCACGGCAAATGATGGTGAAACGAGCAGAGAAAATCGGCGTACCCTGGACCAAAACAGTCCGAGAATTACGCTCTCAAGAATGGGAAAGCCACTGGCAACAGGTATACAATCCTCAATTGCAATATCCCGAGTATTATTGCTGCTCTTTCCACGCTTACGAACAAGGCAATCTCAGTTGGGATGCAGCTTTTGAGGTAGAAGTCGCTGCGCGTGCCGTTCATGCAGGAATTTGGTCTGATGCAGGCGCGGCTGGCGATGCTAAACTTCGTCAGAGTTATCATGAAATCGTCAAAAGCCAACTTCCTCACAACCCACAAGCAATTCTTGATGTAGGCTGTAGCGTGGGTATGAGTACATTTGCTCTAAAAGCACTTTATCCCCAAGCAAAAATTACTGGTTTAGACTTATCACCCTATTTTCTTGCCGTTGCCCATCAGCGATCGCAGCAGCAAAACCAGAGCGAAATCGAATGGGTACACGCTGCCGCAGAAGCAACAGGACTACCAGAGGCAAATTACGATCTCGTTTCGATTTTTCTTGTCTGTCACGAATTGCCTCAGTCAGCCACGCGGCAGATATTGCAGGAGATGCAGCGGTTGTTGCGTCCGGGCGGATATTTGGCAATTATGGACATGAATCCCCAGTCAGAAATCTATGCCCAGATGCCACCCTACATCTTGACGCTACTCAAAAGTACCGAGCCATATCTAGACGAATATTTCACGTTGGATATTGCTCAAGCAATCGTAGCAGCAGGTTTCCATCCACCTACTATCACCTGTAACAGCCCCCGCCACCGGACGATTGTGTCTCAGGTGAAGGATTAGTAGTGCGTGGTGCGTGGTGCGCGGGCAGAGTGGAACGTACTTAATTCCGAATTCCGAATTCCGAATTCCGAATTCATTTGGGCAGTTATTCCGCCACTATTGCTACTGATTTATTACTATCGTCGGGCAACTGCACCACCTCCCCTGTTTCTATTACTACTGTGCTTCGGTTGGGGCGCAATTTTTGGTAGTATCGCTCTGGGTCTAGAGTGGATATTCGAGCATCTCACCAGCCAGTGGGAAGATTGGCAAAGATTTACTCGCACTCTTGCTGGTGTAGCTGTACGTCAGTTGGTGTTTATTGCCCCAATTGAAGAGGGATGTAAGTTAGCTGGAGTCATTACTTCTCAATGGTTGGCAGGACGTAGAGGTAACGGGCGATCGCCTGCCCTCTCTATTTTCATACAGACGATCGCGATCGCTCTAGGGTTCACTGCTCAAGAAAGCTGGGTTTATTTATCCAATGGCGTAGCAACTGTATTCGAGCGCGCGATCGGTACTCCCATTCATGCCATGTTCTCAGCAGCTTTTGGCTATGCTCTGGCAAGGGAGCAGGGAAGAAGAGAGCTGAGGGAGCCCAGGGAGCCCAGGAGGCTGAGGGAGAAGTTACCTCTTGCCTCTCGCCTCTTGCCTTTTGCCTTTTTGATCGACGCAATTATTTGTCATGCTCTCGTCAATATATTTTCTAGTGCTTGGCGCTACAATCCACCAATAAATCTTTTGAGCTACTTATTATTTCCATTTTTCCTCTGGCTCTTTTGGCGCATGGAAAGCTGGTGGCGACAGGTGCAGCATCAGCCGTCAATTATCCTGATTTCTGGCATCACATCTATCCATCGCTACTGGCAAAGAGGTTTGGTTGCGTTTGCCCTGATGCTCGGTGGTAATGCAATTTTTGGCTTTTTTCTGCTTGTCAGAACTCTTAGCCCTTTACATCCCGTCCAGCTACTCGAACCAGATATTTTCTGGTTTATCGCGAGTCGCTCGGCACTCAATTCGATTCCTGGAGCGATCGCCTGGGGAATTTATCGATACTTGAGGTTTGCTGCTAGCCGTCGCAATTTGTCATGATATTCTTTAGAAAAATCATTTATAAAACTTCGCAATCATTTAACATAATTAACAAGACGTATAATTTTTGTTTCAGCAAAGTATTATGATGCAGGGCGGAGAGACAGAAACCCAGGTAAAGAGAGCAGCTATGGCTAACATCAAATTTGTGCAAGAAAATCGGGAGGCGATCGCCGCTGATGGGGCAAACCTCCGCATCAAAGCTCTAGAAAATGGTATCGATCTTTATACGACTTGGGGCAAAATGATGAACTGCGGCGGCTATGGTCAATGCGGTACTTGTATCGTAGAGATTGTTGAAGGTGTAGAAAATCTCTCACCCCGCACTCCAGTTGAAAACAAAAAGCTGAAGAAAAAGCCAGCTAACTATCGTCTTGCTTGTCAAACTTTAGTCAACGGACCAGTTAGCGTTGTTACTAAACCAAAATGAGGGAGCGATCGAGCAGAGGAGTAGCAGAGCGCAAGGTCGCTGAGGGGCTTCAGGAGCAACTACCAACTACCAACTACCAATTCCCCACACCTTACACCCTACACCCTTTCTTTACTGATAACTGACAACTGGTCGCTGACTCGCCCCTCCCTCTGTGTCACGCATTGATGATATCCTGAAAGAGTCAAACCCCCGTATAAAAGAGGCTTTCTGGCGATGCAAGTAAACGATTTAGGCTTTGTGGCAAGCATCTTATTTGTGCTAGTTCCATCTGTATTTTTAATCATTCTTTACATCCAAACCGCTAGCCGCGAAGGAAAAAAAGATTAATTATCACTGTTTTGTCAATTGCTTTGAATCAAAAACAAAACCTCTGTAGAAAGAACTACAGAGGTTTTTAGTTATTAGTTCACGGGGTGTAGGATTGAATTGTGACTTGTCTTGCTTTGCGACTTTCTCTTCCTGCTCTTCAACCAACCGTCCGCGCTAACAGCACGGGACATGTAGCATTGACACGAACGTAATCTGATAGCGATGAGCCGATTAAGCGATCGATGTCAACAAAACTTTTAGCCACGGAAGGACGGCGATCGGGTGAACCCAGCATTAGTAAGTCTACAGACATATCTTCAGCTAAGCGGCAAATTTCTTCGCCTGGCTTGCCCATACTAGTGACACAGCGGGTTTGCACTCCTTGCTTTTTCGCTTCAGCGATCGCCCCAGCCAAAACTGGATCTTTTTCTGCTGCTGCTAGGGCAACTTCTCCTTGTTTACCGCTCAAATTCTTATTGACGTATGCTAAGACTAGCTGACCGCCTTTAATATCTCTTAGCAAAAAGAGTGCTAACTGCAAGCATTGTTTTGCCGCATCGGAACCGTCATAAGCTACCATGATGCGGTTGATTTTCTTCACGTAAATGTCATCCTTCACCAGCAACATAGGACGCGAGGATAACTGAAATACGTATTGACTGACAGAGTTAGATAAAATTGCTTGCAACCGCTTGAGTCCTCGCGAACCCATAATAATTAAGTCAGCATCAACCTCATCTGCTACTTGACATACTACGTCTTTGGGTTCTCCCTGTCGCAGCATAGTAACAGTTCTGCTGGGATCTAACCCTAAGTACTCCACAGCATTTGCGATAATTTTGTCACCTTCCTCTAGCTTGGTTGTCATTCCAGCAGAAGTTGCTTGGGAAGGAACTACATGTAAAACAGTAACTTTTGCCTGTCCGATCGATGGAATCTCTTTCAAATTCTTGAGCATTTCTTCTGCGTGTCCCAGTCCTGAGACAGCAAGCAAAATTTTTTCAATCATTGATTTAACCCGATAGTGAATGCGTCTAGTTTTTATGCTTGGTTAGTGGATGAGTGGGTTAGAATTTGCTTTTTTTCAGTTAGCTCAAGCAGCTTAGCAAGCCATCATCTCTCATTATTATTCTTAAGCATAACGGTCATGCTACTGCAATAAGTTTGACAATTTGTTATCTTCTTTCAAGATAGATAAATTATTATTTAATTTGACTTATATATTACATAGAAAAAAGGATTTTAAAATTTGTTAAGATCGAGGGTGAGAAAATCTCAAAATCCGATCGCTTCAACTGTTATTTCTTCCCCAGCAGCGGGAGCGTGAAGCTCGCTTCAACTTTGTGCTTAGACTGACAATAATGACAATACTTTCAGTAGTTCGCACAACAATCGTCGCGCTGGCTAGGCTTAGTTCAAAGCAATTGGAAAGTAAACTTTTGAGTGACACTATTCAAACTGTCACTCAGCCAGAGTGTAGAGCTGTGTAGCAAATTTTGCTGAAGCTTGAATTGAGATTGGAGTGAGATAATATTTTTTGGATTTTATTAATCTTTTTTTAGATTGAGTATTGCACTATTCGAGAACGGAGTTAAACTAAATATGAAGTATCTTATCTACAGATACGAGTAAACTAGCTGTACCGCGATCGCAAGACGAAGGTAACAGTTGAGTATATAGATTGATTAAAGGTGTGAGGGAAAAAAGGAATATGTCTAGGTTATTGTGGAAAACCGTTATTCTCAGCCCAGCGTGGCTGACTGCCGCACTCGCAGTTTCAACATCGGCAATCGCTGCTACACCAAGCAGCGCTCCAGCAGTTTCAGAACTTAATGCTGCTATTGAAGCCAAAGAGACAAGTATTGTCAATAGTGGCGTTACAAAACCACAGGGAACGCTAATCGCACAACAAGTGCCTGCTGCCCCTGAAACTGACAATACAATTTCCGAAATCAACCGTTATGGTAATGAAGGTCGAGGCGATCGCAACAACATCGCGCAGGTAACCTCAGTCTCTCAGCTATCAGACGTACAGCCTACAGACTGGGCATTCCAAGCCTTGCAATCCTTGGTAGAACGCTATGGCGTAATTGCAGGTTATCCCGATGGCACGTTTCGAGGTAACCGTGCCATGACTCGTTATGAGTTTGCCGCAGGTTTGAACGCTGCTCTCGATCGCGTTAATGAATTGATTGCAGCTGGCACAGCCGATCAAGTTCGCAAGGAAGACTTAGCTACCCTGCAAAGATTGCAAGAAGAATTCTCTGCGGAACTAGCAACTCTACGCGGACGGGTAGACAGCCTAGAAGCTAACGTTGCAGAACTCGAAGCGAATCAGTTCTCGACTACCACTAAACTCGTGGGTGAAGTGGTCGCTGCTGTCAGTGATGCTTTTGGCGGAGACACCGACGCTAATACAGTGTTCCAAGATCGGGTGCGATTGGATTTCCAAACCAGTTTCACCGGTAGCGATATCCTCCACACTCGTTTATCAGCTGGTAATGCGACTCGCTTAGATGTGGGTGAAGATACTTACCAAAACACTCTCACTTTCAACCCAGCCGACAATGGTAATGATGTTGTGGTAGACTGGGCAGCCTACGACTTTAAACTCCCAATTGGCGAAAACTCCAGAGCTTATCTAGCCGCAGCAGGAGGCGTTCACGCCGACTACGCTCCCACCAACAACCCCTTCTTTGAAGACTTTGATGGTGGTCGTGGGGCAATATCTACCTTCGCTTCCGAAAACCCGATCTATCGGATTGGGGGTGGTGCAGGTTTGGGGATCAACATCGCTCCTTTTGGCGAAGCCAGTGGTTTTAAACCTAGTATCACAGCTGGCTATTTTGCTAGAAATGCTCAAGATCCAGGTCAAGGGGCTGGCTTGTTTAACGGTGATTATGCAGCATTAGGACAATTGAACTTCAACTTCGGCGATCGCATTGCCCTTGCAGCAACTTATGTTAATGCATACAACACTGGAGCTTCTCTCGGCAACCTCAATCCAGATGACGATGAAAACTCCGATATCTTTAATTACGCCGGTAGTACTGGTGTTGTTGGAACGCTAGAGGCAAACAATCCATCTAGGCTTTTGGGTGCGGCTGTAGGTGCTGACACCGTCCCAATCTCTTCTAATTCCTACGGTCTTTCTGGTTCTTTCAGATTAAGCGACACCATCTCGATCAGCGGCTTCGGATCTTACACCAATGCTACTCTTATTGGTCGTGGTAATGGTGATATCTGGTCATTTGGTGGCGGTGTAGCTTTCTCTGACCTGGGCAAAGAAGGTAACTTGTTAGGTATTTTTGCTGGCGTGCAACCAACATTAACATCTCTAGATGCTCCTGGTGTCAGAGATTTCAGTAATGAATATGGACTCCACGTTGAAGGCTTCTACCGCTACCAACTTACCGATAATATTTCCGTCACTCCTGGTGTGATTTGGCTCAACCGAGTTGGTCAAACTGGCAGCGATGAAGATGCAATCATCGGTACGCTTCGCACAACATTCAACTTCTAGGTTTTGGTGACCGACTAATTTGAGCGACTCTTAGTTCTGGAATTAGCCGTTTTCTCAATTATCATACCCCGCGATCGCAGCGGGGTTTTTTGTTGGTCATTCATCATCTGTCTTTTGTCATTTGATGAACCCCTTGACAAATAACAAGTGACAAATCATAAATCTATCAAACCCCAGTGGAGAACCGGGGTATAATAGAGAAGTTAAGACCAAAAATTAAAATATCCTTCAACTTCTTGGAACTAGCTTGTGGAACTGTCGTGTAAATCAGAATATGCTCTGCTTGCCCTCTCGGAGCTAGCAACTCGCTACCAAAGCGGTGAACCCTTGCAAATTCGGCAAATAGCAGCTCAACAAAACATTCCAGACCGCTACTTAGAGCAACTACTAGCAACCTTAAGACGCGGTGGTATAGTCAAAAGCCAACGAGGAGCCAAGGGAGGCTATATCCTAGCGCGAGAACCTTGGAAAATTACTTTACTAGAGGTTTTGGTCTGCCTAGAAGGTATAGAAGCAAGAGCTACTGAAGAAGAAAGTAAGCCTAGAACGTTAGAAACTGCTGTCGTGCATGAGATTTGGCATGAAGCTCGACAGGCGGCAAATATGGTCTTGCAGCAGCATACCTTACAAAATCTTTGCGAACAGATAGCTGCCAGACGACAACTCGATATTATGTACTATATCTGATTGCCAGTGAGTAATGAGTAGTGAGTAGTGGAATTACTATTGCTGCTCGCGAATGATAAATGACACCTGACGAAGGACAAACTATGCGTATTGCCCAAGATATTACAGAACTCATCGGTCGTACTCCTCTAGTACAGTTGAATCGTATTCCGCAAGCTGAAGGCTGTGTTGCCCAAATTGTCGTAAAACTGGAAAGCATGAACCCTGCCGCTTCGGTTAAAGACCGAATTGGCATCAGCATGATTAATGCTGCCGAACAGGAGGGATTGATTACCCCTGGCAAAACGATTTTAGTCGAACCAACTTCTGGTAACACGGGTATTGCTCTGGCAATGGCAGCAGCAGCAAAGGGATATCAGTTAATTTTGACGATGCCGGAAACTATGAGTGCCGAACGTCGAGCTATGCTGCGGGCTTATGGAGCAGAGTTAGAACTGACAGCAGGCATCGAAGGGATGAGTGGTGCAATTCGGCGGGCACAAGAAATTGTGGAATCAACGTCGAATGCTTACATGTTGCAGCAATTCCGCAACCCTGCTAACCCCAAAATTCACAAAGAGACAACGGCTGAAGAAATTTGGCAAGATACAGATGGTCAGGTGGATATTTTAGTTGCTGGTGTTGGCACTGGTGGAACAATTACTGGAGTAGCGGAAGTTATTAAAGCCAGAAAACCCAGGTTTAAAGCGATCGCAGTCGAACCAGCTAACAGTCCCGTACTATCGGGAGGTCGTCCAGGACCCCACAAAATTCAAGGAATTGGAGCTGGGTTCGTACCGCAAGTCCTGAAAGTAGACTTGATTGATGAAGTCATTACCGTAAGCGATGAGGAATCGATCGCCTACGGTAGGCGTTTGGCAAAGGAAGAAGGGTTGCTATCGGGGATTTCTTCTGGATCGGCTCTGGCTGCGGCAGTTCGGGTAGCTCAGCGTCCAGAAAATAAAGACAAGCTAATTGTGATGATTCAGCCTAGCTTTGGCGAACGCTACTTGAGTACGCCATTGTTTCAAGATCTTGAGCCGAGACTACCCGCCACGGTTAGTTAACGCTAAAGTGATTGAATGGCTCACTCAAATCACTACGAAACCCTACGAATTCAACCTCATGCCAGCCAAGCGGAGATCAAATCTGCCTATCGCCACTTGGTGAAGCAATTTCATCCCGATACGAATCCTAAGACAGGCGATCGCGATTGGATTATTCAGATTAACGCTGCTTATGAAGTGTTGAGCGACGTTCAAAGTCGTCGGCAGTACGATCGCCAATTAGGAGCAGGTGCGCCAAAGCGATCGCCTTATTCAACTACCACACAACAGCGATCGTCCCAACGCCCAAATGCTCGATCTTCCTACCAAAATCGTCCTAGTGGTAGAGATGCTGACGAGCAAATAGAAATTTGGATGCAACAAGTTTATCAACCTGTCAATCGATCGCTATGTCGAATCCTAAACTCTTTAGAACAACAAATCGAAGAATTATCTGCCGATCCATTTGATGACGAACTTTTGGACAAGTTTCAGGCTTACATCGTCGATTGTAAGGACTGGTTGAAACAAGCTCAAACGACATTTCGTTCAATGCCAAATCCCCCCAGTATGGGCAAAGCAGCAGCGCATCTTTATTACTGTATTAATCAAGTAGCGGATGGATTAGATGAATTAGCCTACTTTCCGCTTAACTATGATGAACGTTATTTGCACGTCGGGCAAGAAATGTTTCGGATTGCTCACGGATTGCACTGCGAGGCACAAAAATCGGTAGAGGCGATCGTTTAAGAAGTCAAGTCATATCATATTGAAGTTTTCTTCAAGTTGACACATACTAGATAGACTTAAAACTTGACGAACAAAGATTAAAAAAATAAAGCCCCCTTTATCTATAGAAAAAGAGGGCTTTGTGTTAATACAAAAAATCGACCTGGCGCGGAGCTATTGTCCCGTGGGGCGACCCCCAGAGTATCGTCGCCGCAGTCGCGTTTCACACC